>CAZKZZ010000075.1:15341-16577 GCA_964557375.1 uncultured Spirochaetales bacterium
CCGAATCTCGGGCCCAAAACCCGCCGAGTGAACCGGCCGAAGTATCGGCCGAAGTCTCGGGCGGCCCGGCAGTGAGTTCTGATACATCTTCGAGCGGCGGTCAATTATCGGATGTTGCAAAGAAATACTACAACGGAGTAAGCCTTTTCAGCCAACAAAAATATAAAGAGGCGCTGAAAGAGTTCGATCAGATCGTCAGTCAGGGCAGCGATGAGGAGTACAAGGCGAAATCCCTTTTTGAAATCGGACGCTGCCTCTATTCGCTCGGCGAGTACGACAAATGCATCAAACATTTTACCGGTATGATCCAGCAATATCCGAAACACCCCGAATTGATGGATGCACTCTTTTACGTGGGAAGCTCCTACGAGAAAAAAGAAAGCAATGACCGGGCGGTTGGTTTTTATAAGAAAATACTATCGATGACCGGTGAGGATAGTACCGTTCATAATAAAGCCAAGAAAGCGATACGAAAACTCGAGGGGAAATAGGCATGGGTCTTGATCTGAAAATGTTCGAACGATTCGCGGTCACCTTCCAGAAAGGGGACATCATATTCTGCGAATATGAACCGGGAGATACGTTTTATCTCATTCAGAGCGGCAGTGTTGCCATTATGCGTATATTAGGGAACATCGAGAAAACGATCGATATTCTCTATCCCGGTGAGGTGTTCGGAGAAATGGCCATTTTAGAGGAAGCCCCCCGCTCAGCCACGGCAATCGCCCATGAAAAAGTAAAAGCGCTCGAGTTCAACCGGGAAAATTTCGAAGTGCTGATGATGGGAAACCCCCAGATCGCCCTCAAACTGCTCAAACTCTTTACAAAGAGGATTTATGACCAGAACCGCAGGTTCATGATTCTTACCTTAGACGATGTGCAGGCCCGAGTGGCTGATGTGTTTATCATGCTCTCCGAGACCCAGCCCAGGGAGGAAGAAGACGATACGGATGAACGGTCCTTCAACACATCAGTGGATGACATTGCCCACTGGGCGGGCATGTCGGTAGAACAGTGCCGCCAAGTGTTAAACCACTTCGTCTCCCAGAGACGGGTGGAGATATTCAACGATAAGATCGTGGTGAAAAACATCAACGAATTCCAGCGCTTTGTAAACTCCCGCCGAAATCATTGATACAAACAGAGAAACTGATAGCCAGAAGTCATGAATATACTTAGTTTATAAATAATTATATTAAAATACCTATGATCATCGGGAGATCGAAAAACGGTTGC
>CAZKZZ010000076.1:0-16497 GCA_964557375.1 uncultured Spirochaetales bacterium
TGCAACTCACATGTCTGTTACGACTGCTCGCTCTTCACTTTCCGGAGCAGTTCGTAATCATCGTCGGTTACGGTCTTATAGCCGGGAGTGGGAAAAGCCTGAAAGCTCCGTCCCCCGTCGTTGTAGATCGACTGACCGAAGATAAAATTGGAATCTTCACCGGCCAGGAATACAGCCAGTCTGCCGCACTCTTCGACGGTACCGATACGTCCGATCGGGGTGCGGGAGATTACCGTGTCCTGAAGCTGTTTGTCCGAGCCGACCTGCCGCTGCAGTTCGGTGTCGATGGGACCGGGTGCCATGGCATTCACTTTGATATTGTAGGGAGCAAGGGCAACCGCCTGTACTTTGGTAAGCTGCTGTACACCGCCTTTCGAAGTGGTGTAGACCATCTGAGAATCGAGGCCTAGATAAGCATTTACAGAAGATACATTGATGAGCGCCCCTTCATGCTTTTCTTTTATCATCTGCCGGGCCGCTTTCTGTCCGCCGAAGAACATCGCACGGAGGTTGATCGCCATAATGGCGTCGTACTGTTCGGGGGTAATATCGAGATAGTGGGTCTTATTGGAATCGTTTATTGCTGCGTTACTAACGAAGATATCGAGTCTGCCGAACACTTTAACCGTTTTTTCAATCAGTGTGTCGAGGTCATCGAGATTTGCGACATCACCCTGTACATAGAGCGCATTACCGCCCAAACTCTTTAATTTTTCAGCAGCGGCCTCGCCTGTTTCAGCGTTACGCCCGATAATCGCGACTGAAGCGCCTTCCTTTATGAACTCAGCGGTAATTCCGTATCCGATACCTTTTGTACCGCCGGTAACAATTGCTGTTTTTCCTTTTAGTTTTGGTCCCATATATTAATTCTTCCTATCGGCCGGGATAATCTTCCCTGAAAGCGGCCACTTTCTCCCGGGCAGCTTTTCCCAAATTGACCGTATCGGAGAACAGCAGCAAGACCTGATATCCTTTATCGTACTTTTTCTTTGCATCTTCCCAGGTACCGGCAACGGTTGCAAGCACCTTTCCCGATGCGAAGACGGCCTTCTCTATTTTTCCGATTGCCTCCTGCACTTCCGGATGTGTTGCATCGCCTAAATGACCTAAACTCGAGGCGAGGTCCATAGGTCCGATGAATATTCCGTCGATCCCTTCAGTATTGACGATCTCTTCAATATTTTCAACGGCAGTGCCGGTCTCCGCGGCGGTCATGAGGAATATCTCCTCGTTCGCTACCCGGATGTAGTCCATTGAGTTGTTGCCGAAGTGCTGCCCCCTAGGGCTTCCCGCAACACCGCGAATGCCTTTGGTCGGGTAACTCACCGCTTTTACCGCCTGCTCAGCCTCTTCTTTAGAATTGATGTAGGGGACGAGCAGTCCGTACACGCCGGCATCGAGGATCCGTTTAATCTGGACGAAATCGTTCCATGGGGCGCGGACAAACGGCACCGCGTCATGACCTTTGAGCGCCTGTATCTGCGAGATGAGGGTGAGGATCGTCCCCGGTGCGTGTTCGTGGTCGATCATCACGATATCATAGCCTGCTTCGCCCAAGATCTCGGCTGTGATGTTGCTTGCCGCCTGGGCCCAGGCCCCGGTCATTTTCTTTCCTTCTTTGAGCATCTTCTTTACGTAGTTTTCCTTGGTTAACCTCACCTGTTCTCTCCTCTTGTGTAAGATTCATGGGCACCTCTAATAACCCTAAATTAGAAGTCCCCTTATTTAATTCGGCCCCGGACAACGGCTTTGGATAAAACAACCTCAATCGCAGTGCAGCGGATAAGAGCCGAACTCCTTTGCGGACTCGTACAGCTCCTTTACGTTCTCCGGCGGGATGTCGTATCCGATGTTGTGACAAGTGGCCAGAATATATCCTCCGCCCCGGCCGAGGTCACAGATCCGCCGCCGCGTCTCTTCTCGTATCTCTTCCGGGGTGGAATTGTTGAGCACCTTCTGCACGTCGATCGCCCCGTGGAAATTGATCCGGTCACCGTAGTTGTCGTTGAGCGCCATAGTGTCCGAGAGTTCATCGACTGAAGTCTGGACCGGATTGAGGATATCGACGCCCATCTCGATCATCCCGTCGATAATGGGGAGGACCGACCCGTCGGTGTGGAACATCACTTTGACACCGGGGGCGAGGCTCTTGATATGGCTTATGAGCTCGGCTTCGTACGGTTTCAGAAACTCGTGCCACATGTCGGGGGAGAGAAGCAGAGAGTTCTGGCTTCCGAAATCATCAGTAATATAGATGATTTGAATAAACTCGCCTACTTCTTTCAAGTAGAGGGTGTACATCTCTTTGTACAGATCGGTCACTTTTCTGAGTAAGGCATGCGCATAATCCGGTTCGATGGCGAAATCGATGTAGAGCTGATCGTATCCGCGGACTTCTAAAGCGCTTTGGAACACACCGCCCTTGATACCGTCGGCCCCGATGACATAATCACTGTTTTTGTGCCACTCCTCCGCCTGCTCCCGAAGACCCTCGAACATCTCCGGATCGTTTGTCTCGGGCCAGGGGTAGTCTTCGAGAGCTTCGATCCCTTTACCTTTGAGAGGGGATTCGAAGAGGGAGAAAAAATCCCCCATGTCCTTGAACAGCGCCCCGAAGAGATTGCGGTAGTGCTTCTCGTCGATCTCCTCGATCTGGGTCCACTTCGGTTCGAGCCAGCGGAAATCGATACCCCACGCTTCCAGGAGGTCCTCGTCGGAGACCACACACTGGCTCATCCGGTCGAGGATGGGCAGGTTGTCCGCCGGGGGCAGTCCCATCACCTTTCTGATATCGTTATAGGCGAATTTGTGGATCGAGCCTACCTGTTTGCCCTGGTCGACGAGGACCCGGGCCCCTTTAGCAAGCTCGTCTTTTTTTCGGTTCATGGTTACATCGAAAATTTCCCGTCTGTTCATACCTTTCTCACCTATTTGAATATCACGTGCAGTTTTGTTACCACAAGTTACAAAACTGCTGATTTCAAATAGGAAGCAAATCTATAGATTTGCTTCCTATTTGAATATCATGTGCAGTTTAGATTTGCTCTTATTTGAATATCATTGGTTCAATATCGAGCATCCGGCACAGTTCCACCAGCTCGTGCTCGTAGTATCCGGCGACTCCGCTTATGTGATTCGAACCGTATTCCTGCATAAACGCATCGATATCGAATCCGATTTTCGCAAAAAGCACCGGAAGCTGATGCGGTCCCCGCGCTTCGATCAGCTCATCGATTACTTCCTGTTCCGGAGTAATCGCCTCGCAGGGGAGGATGGCCATCCTGTATTTGCCGTCGTGCCTGTAGAGGCGGGCCAGCTGCATAGGACCTTCCGCGGCGGTAAAGTAGGTGATTCCCGCACCGCCCGGACGGATCGACTGTTTGACCGTGATGTTTTTGAGATTATCTACCGGGTTCGAACACCTCCCCGCGTACCAGGCGCAGAGGGCCCCGCAGTTAATGCAGTAGAGAATGTTCCGGTCGTGGTCGATGTGGCTTACATCTGCGAAAAAGGTAGGCATCCCTCCGGAGATGATCTTGAGCATCTGCTGAGTGAGTGCACCGTCTGCGTCCGCTTCGCACGCCATCACCGTAGTGTCCTTCTCACCCTCCTCACCGTCGTAGTTGTTGGGAAGAAAGGCGGCAGTCATGCACTGAGGCACATAATTGGTGGAGAGCTCAGGCATACATTTTACCGCGGTAAACTCGAGCCCGGCCTCTTTGACGATGTCTTTTGTGGCCAGGTAGCAGGCAAGCTGAAAATCGAACTTCTCCTTGGTCATCAGGGTGTCGTTGTAGAGCACCTCTTTCGCGTTCCCTTCGATCCAGTTCCTCATCTTATCGATTCTGGCCTGGTCGATCGATTCGGCCCGATGGATGATTTCGGACTGGTCTATATGTTCCGCGTCTACCCCGAACTCTTTGCGCCACTGCATGGGGTCGAATTGAGAGGTGTCGATTCCTATGGAGCGGCCGCCGAAGTAGCCGAATACCGAACCGTTGAGCCTGGTTTTTGCAGCTGCGGCCCGGGCAAAGGGGACCACCTTATCGGGGAGTTCGCTGCTGTCGTAATGTTCCCGAAACACCTTGTGATTGAATCCGATCTGCCAGAGAGCTCCTGATGCCCCTAAAGTCCCCACGCCGCCGTGGGTACCGGGGTCACGGTTGCCCATGACCGCGGTGGGGAGGTCCATCTGTTGCACTCCGTAGACGACCAGATTCGGAGAAGTCCAGCAGGGAGTATGAGCGATAAAACATTCCGCTCCTCTGTTCTTGAGCTCCTGTACCTGGCCCCCGATATCCGCTCTGGTTCTCGCGACCTGCTCATTGTAGAGCAGCTCGATATCCATCTTTTTGAGATTATCTATCAGTTTTTTATGCCTCGGTTCGGTGAGATTTTTGAATACTTTTTCCCACTCGTTTTTCCTATGGTCACCGAAGGTAATCAATGCTACTTTTGGTTTATCCATCGTATCCTCTCTCGTTGTTCGTATTCCGTTATTCGCTATCCGCCCGCGTAGGGAGATTGAAGTATTATCGTATCTCCGTCATGAAGTTCTCTATCCGGTTTACTCAATTGATTGTTAACCACAGGGTAGAGGTACTTTCGAATTTTCGGATTTACATTGTAATGCTCCATGATGGATTCAAAAGTCGGTTCACTCAGTTCTACCTCTTCATACTCTTTGGGAAGCCCGAACTCAGTTTCTCCCTTTATGGTTACTGTAATCATTTAATACGCTCCTATAAGCCAATCCAATTCGTGTTGATAAAGAGATTCTTCGGTTGGAACCCCTTCGGAATCCCACAGATTGAATGCGTAATATATCTTTTTCGCTTTTTCGAACTGGTCCCTGTCAATATAATTTCCGGCACATGGACCGCTGCCTTCGAGCGGTTCGAATATTCTCTCCGGCAGGTTGTCGTCCGCTGAACTCAAGCCTTCCCGAAGGTTGAAAATCCTCGACATCGTCGAATGCTTTTCTCCGATCTTGATGAGGTTCCACAGACTCATACTGTCCCACCCGGTAACAGCCCGCATGTACTCCACCAGATAATTTATGGAAAACGGTCCGTTAGGCCTCACACAGAAATAACACACCCCTATCGAGTTGTAGCTGTTGTACAACGCCTGATTGAAGAAAAACTGCCTTACCTTTTTCCCGGAAAGGTCTGTCGCATCGAGCGGCTCCATTATACCGATGGCTTCGTATATGGCTGCCCCGCCGGGGGTTGCAAGCACATGGTCGTGCTGTACTTCCATATGGTCCGGTCCGGATGAAGACAGCGCGTAGGCTAATGCGAGCGATGCCTTGCCTCTCGGATCATGGGCGGGAAGCGGATTGTTTTTAACATGCATGGCATACTTTGCCGTCTGCTCCCCAAAATGCTCGATGGATGCCTTAAAACCCTGGGTGAGAACTTTACCAACCCCTTCGAACGTACAGATCTTTTTGAGCAGTGCCAGCATGTTATCGGCGTTTCCGAAATTCATCTCCAGCCCGTCGACCTGCTCCTTTGTAATCAATCCCCGCTCATAACACTCCATGATCCAGGCGATTGTCACTGCCGGAGAGATGGTGTCTATCCCGTACTCCTGGCACATCTGATGGGCAACACTGATCGGTTTGAGATCATTTACACCGCAGATGGAACCGAAAGAGGCCGTCGTCTCGTACTCCGTACCGCCGTATTCCGGCCGTACCTTGTAGGGACCTTCGGTGATCTCCGACTCACGCTTGCAGCTTATCGGGCAGCGGTAGCATGTCCCCGTTCCTTTGAGGATCGTATTCATATAGGTCGTCTCGGCAAGATTTTCAAAATCTTCGAATACACCCTGCTGCCAGTTGTATGTCGGGAGAATGCCTAAGTCCTGGACCATCCTGATTCCGCGCATGGTACCGTACTTCGGAAATGTGTTCGGTATTTCCTTGTACTCCGCACTGGCCTCTTTGACGATCTGTTTAGCACGGTCTTCATTGTAGAGCGGCAGCTTGCGGGTCGTTCCTCTTACGGCCACGGCCTTGAGGTTTTTACTGCCCATCACCGCCCCCATACCGAGCCGGCCGCTGGCGTGCTTCAGTTCGTTGATCACGTTAGCATACGCACTCATTCTCTCTCCGGCCTCTCCGATCAAGGCGACCCTGGTTTTGGGATCACCCATCTCCGATTTGATCGCCTCCGATGCCTCTAAGAGCTTCTCGCCCCAGAGATGTGTAGCAGGCTTGAGTTCTACCTCATCATCCTTTATAGCGAGATAGACAGGTTCATCTGCTTTACCGGTAACAATAATTCCTTCGTACCCTGCAAATTTGAGCTCAGGACCCCACCAGCCGCCGGCTTCAGCCTCGCCAAAACCGCCCGACAGCGGAGACTTCGCAACGATCGCAAACCGGCTCAGACCCGGTCCGGGCGATCCGGTAAGAAAAGAAGTCATAAAAACAAGCATTGCTTCCGGGCTCAACGGATCGATCCCGGCTTTCTGCTCTTTTAGCAGGTAATAGAGGCCTAGTGTATTTCCGCCTAAGTATCTCTTAAAGAGAATCTCAGGTATTTCTTCCGTGGTTATTTTTTTCGTGCTCAAGTCCACCCGTAAGAGCTTACCCCAAGCTCCGTACATCTCTCCCATACTGTTCTCCCTATTTCTTAAGCTGTCCTTTTTCGTCGTGGTCTTTGTCGTACTGGATCTTATCGGCCCCTGTATATCCCAAGGGATTTCTGAATCCGAGCGGATTGACCCCAACCGGATATTTTTCTTTTATCTCTTCGATCAGCTTAGCATAGTGCTCGGCTACACCTTCGACGAGTTTTTCGCCTTTTTCTCTGGTCGCCTTTTCCGGATTTCCGATAACGCCGTTTTCCAGATCGTCCTTCTCGGGAGGCGCGAAGGTACCTTCGAAGTGGTACATCATACCGGGTGATGCAGACTGTCCGGGGGCGATTTTCCATTTGCTGTCAATATAACCGTGTCCCCCGCCGCTTTCTGCCAAATCCATCTTGATCCACTGCGGATAGAGATACAGTCCTACCGAGGTTTCCGCCTCGTCAGCATGCCACATGTAATCTTCGAGAACACCCTTGTTGTCCCGGAGAAAATCGTACCACGTGGAATGAAGTGTAAAATAGCCTTCGATTCCGAGCTTGTGGACCGCTACAATACTCGAGAACACCTGTCCGTGGGCGGAGATGATGATAAACTTGTTATACCCCGCTACAGCCGCGCCCCGTACGATATCCATAATCATACCGACATGGGTTTCCATGGTCAGGGGGATTGTTCCTACCATGCCCCAGTGGTGATGGGGATGCGCCCCGTAATTGGGACAAGGGAGGGCCATCGCCCCGGTTTTCTCGGCCACTTTCTCGGCGATACCGACTGCGTTGTATGTGTCCATACCAGTCGGGGCATGTGCACCGTGCTGCTCGATCGCACCGATGGGAAGAATGGCCACATCGCACACCTCTTTTGCATAGTTCGCCACCACGTGGGCGCTGTTCTCGTGAAACCATACTGAATCACGTTTATTTAATGTGAACTCTTTTTGTACTTTCATGCTGTTACCTCACTAAAAAAATTGAATTATTGATGAGTATAATTGTATACGTATTCAGAATACTGCAAAATACAGGGTCTGTCAATATGAATTTCGAAAGAAAACGCCCTAATAGCCGATGATTTTCAGGAATTCCCGATAGGTTTCGGCCGAATCGTGGAGCATGTTCCGCTCTTCATCGGTCAATGTTATTTCGAGCACTTTTTCCACTCCGTTGTCTCCTAATACGATCGGCACACCGATACAGAGATCACTGAGACCGTACTCGCCTTCGAGAAGGACTGAGGCGGGAAGTACTTTTTTGTCGTCTCTGAGGATTGCTTTTACCATCTCGGTAGCTGCTGCCGCCGGCGCATAGTATGCGGACCCTGTTTTGAGCAGTTTGACGATTTCTCCCCCGCCTTTTCTGGTCCGTTCGACGAGCTCATCGATTCTGTTCTGGGGGAGGAACTCACTGATCGGCACCCCGCTTATCGTCGTGTACCGGGGGAGTGGTACCATCGTATCGCCGTGGCCTCCCATCACCATCGTCTGAATAATCTGAGGGGATATATTCAGTTCCATTGCAAGGAATGTACGGAACCTGATCGAATCGAGGACCCCTGCCTGTCCCATGACCCGGTTCTTCGGAAAACCGGATTTTTTCAGCGCGTGATAGGTCATGATATCCAACGGATTGGAAACGATGATGATAAACGCTTCCGGAGCATATTTGACGATATTCTCGGTAACCTCTCCGATAATCGACGCGTTTTTCTGGAGTAAATCCTCCCGGCTCATGCCCGGTTTCCGCGGGAACCCGGCAGTAACCACGACCACTTCCGAACCCTCGATATCCTTATAATCGTTGGTTCCGGCAACCCGGGACGAATAGCCTCTTACCGGTCCTGCTTCCGAGAGATCGAGCGCCTTTCCTGCAGGCATATCTTCTACGATGTCGAACAGCATCACATCGCAGAGGTCAGCCTCCGCTATATAAAGGGCGAGAGAAGCCCCGACATTTCCTGCTCCGATAACTGCTGCTTTCTGTCTCATGCCATTTTCTCCTTCCTATAGACGCTTAAAGTTTCATTAAACAAAATCCGCTAATTCGAGCTCTTCGATTTTACTCTGCGTAGGGACACCTTGTGAATCCCATCCGGCCATATCGTAGTACAATTTCACCGCTTTATCGAAGGCAGTTTCATCGATGGCACCGGTGCCGTCATTCGGACCTGTGTTCATATTCCGGGTAAACAGTTTGGGCAGTTTATCCTCTTTTGTACCTACTCCGGCACGGGTATTAAACAGTCTCGCCATATTGTTCACACGTTCGGCGACCTTCATGATCTCGTACCATGTAAGATTCCATCCGGTAGAGCTTCTGGCAAGTTCGAGAATCTGGTCCAGCTTGATCACACTTCGAGCCACAGCTGCCAGCGTGCACACACCCAGGATATCATAACCGCTGCAGAGAATATTGGTGTTGTAAAAGAACCGCACTTTTTTCGGCCCTAAGTCAACCTTCGGGACCGGGGTGCCCTGGCCGAGTCCGGCAAGTTCGGCGACTCCGGGAGAATCTTCCGCTGCAAAAAACGGATCGTGTTGGGCCACCCAGTGATCGGCCCCGCGAGGTGAGAGGGCGTATTGAAAGGCGATACCTGTTTTCACCCGGCCGTCGTGCATGGGCAATTCCTGCTTTCGGGAGTGATGCACAAAATCCAGGGCGTTCCCGCCTATTTTTTCCGCCGCGCGGTATGAACCGAGAGCGAGTACATCCCCGAAACCGCTCCTGAAGGCGATATCTTCTATCATCCGGAGGAGGCTCTCACCGTTACCGAACGAAAGATCGTAGCCTACCTGCTCCTCGCTTATAAGCCCTTCTTCGAAACACTGCATGCCGAAGGCAATGGTCGACCCGCAGGACATGGTATCCAGGCCGTAGCGATTACACAGTTCATTGGCCTTGCACACGGTAGGCAGGTGCCCCACACCGCACATAGATCCAAGGGTACCGATACTCTCGTACTCCGGTCCTCCGAATGCCGGGTCCACCTCTATGCCGTCTTCGTTTATGTTCACCACCCGTTTACACCGTATAGGACAGGCAAAACAGCCGTGCCGTTTCTCGAGATACTTATCGCGGAGGAGGTTGCCGTCCAGACCCTCCGCCTTTTCAAAGGTAGATCGGGTCCAGTTGTTTGTAGGAAGTGCTCCCCCCGAATTGACCGGAACGATACCTCCGGCAGTACCCAAATTGTTTAAGGCGTTGCTTAGAGGGTTTTCCTTGACCGCACCGGCTACGGCCTTGGCGACCTCTTTGATGCGGTCGGGATAGGGAACATCAACCTGCTTTTTCGACGGTTTCAAAACAATGCCCCGGAGGTTCTTCGAGCCCATAACAGCACCCAATCCGTTTCGTCCGTTGAAGAAACTGAGGTCGTTGGTGATGTTTGCCATCAGTCCCTGATGTGTTCCGGCCGGACCTATCTGCAGTACCCGTGCTTTTTCGTACTTCTCCCGTACTTTCTCCTGGAACGCTTTGGTATCCAGCTCCCACAGCGGTTCGGCGTCCTCGAGAACAGCTTCTCCGTCCGTTACAGCTAAATACACCGGTTTTTCCGCCCGGCCCCGTACCACGATTGCGTCATATCCGCAGAACCGTAGAGTAGGTCCCCAGAATCCGCCGGCTTCCGACTCACCGATCCCGCCGGTAAGGGGGGATTTTGCAGTGACTGAATACTTCGGTATTCCCGGTCCTGCCAGTCCGTTTAACAGCCCCGGGGCAAACACCATGACATTTTCAGGTCCCAGCGGATCGCAGGCGGGATCAGCCTCCTTCATCATATAATAGAGTGATATCCCGCGCCCCCCTAAATATTTCCGGTAAAACTGCTCTCCAGGCTCTTCTGTGCGGACCTCACCTTTGGTTAGATCAACACGCAGAATCCGGTTTTGAATTATTGATTTCTGTTCCATGAATCTTATCCTCCATCGTATATCCCGAACATACGCATCGTGCATGGAGCGGTAACGGTATCTTCCGGCTCCAGCAGGTTCCCGCCGGCAACAATATAGCCTACCATACCAGGCGGGATACTCAGCCTATCCAGTATATTTTTAACTTTGATTTTCGGCCGGTTTTCAGCCAGTTCCAGATGTATCTCCCGCTCTCCTGTATAACTGGCGAGAACTACATCCAAAGAGATGTCGAGAACGTGGCCTCTTTTTTCAGCAGCGGTATGCATTACCGTCCTGATCAGCTCCTTATCTTCTGAATTACTTCGTCAGGGAGTGCGGGTATGTAGATGCAGACGAGCCGCATTGTTTCGTTGCTCTCATTCACGCACTGGTGTTCTTCGCCTGCCTTCGCGTAGATAAACGATCCGGCCTGTATGGGGGTTTTCCCATCTTTGTTTATAGAATACCCGTATCCGGAGGTGATGTATATTAGCTCATCCACAGGATGCGTGTGCATATCGGTTTTCCCTTCATACGGGAATAGAGTAGAAAGCAGGAAGGTAAAATCCCCTACATTGTCTCCGTCGGTCTTGTTGAGAATGAGCTGAAGGCTCCTCTTGTAAGGCTCCGGTACGACTTTCGATGCAAAATCTTTCGTATCAACAGTTTCTACGGTATACGTCTTACCCATAGTGGTTCTCCTTGTACATTAGTAGTAATTTTCTGTAAATCTAAACGTTTACATTTATATGATATCATTCAAAAAACTGCCTGTCAACCTGAAACTCTGTGCCAAGAACCAAATTAGTCTTTGATTTATAAATAATTATATAAAAAACTAAAATCGTTGTTGATTTCGACTTTACTATACAGTAAAATAAAGAAAACGTTCATATTGATAGATAGTATGGCATACACGATAAAAGACATAGCTTCTCTTGCCGGTGTTTCGATCGCCACCGCGTCTCGAATTCTAAACGGTAAGCCCGGGGTAAAGCCTTCCACCCGGCAAAAGGTACTCGATGTTGCCCGCGAACTCGATTACCTGCCGAATCAGCTTGCCAAAAGCATGAAAACCAAACGGAGCAATACGATCGGTCTCGTTGTTGCTGATATCACCAATCCCTTCTATTCAGATACTGCAAAAACGATCGAAATGCGTGCCCGGGAGAACAACTATACCGTTATTGTGTGCAATACCAACAACAGCGCCGCCATCCAGAAATCGATTATCACGAGCCTCAAGGAACGGCGGATCGACGGGTTTATTTTCGCCTCGGTCGAACTTCGGGACAAGCCGGTGCGCGACCTCATACGTGAGGGGTACCCCTGTGTGATGTATCACCGCAGACTCGAAGCAGATGTCGGTGATTTTATCGGATGCGACAATCGGATGGGTATCGAGATAGGGTTCGAACATCTCTACGGCCTCGGCCACCGCAGAATCGGCTTTATCTCCGGACCGAGGGTCTTCTCGACCGGGATGGAGAGGCTCAAAGCTTTTTTACAAGCGGCAAAACAGCATGGAGTCCCCGCCGAACCGTATCTGGTAAAAGAGGGCGGGTATGATATCGGGAAGACCGCACGGGAGGTGGATGAGCTTCTCGCTCTTCCCGAACCGCCCACGGCAATCTTTGCAGCAAACGATTTGATGGCCCTCCAGGTGTTAGACCGCGTTCTCGCCGCAGGGTACCGGGTACCGGAAGATATATCGGTAATGGGGTTCGACGATATTCAGATTGCTTCTCACCACTCCATCCAGCTTACAACCATAGACATTCAGGCCAAAAAATGCGCGCACATGGTAATCGAGACCTTATTGAACCGGGTCGAAGGGGTGGGCCGGGGAAAACCGCAGGAGGTCCTGCTCTCTCCGCAGCTAAAAGTGAGAAGAAGTACGGCCCCTCCGGGAAGCTCCGGCCCGAACGCTACAGCGCTTTCTCAGCGAGGGCAAACGCCACACCAAAAGGCACACCAAGGGGGGCCGCAACAAGGTTCGAGACACTACATCAACGCTTCGGAGTAAGTGTTTCGTCTATCCCCAATTCCCCGGCAAGCTTGATCAGATCGTCGTAGAGAGCCTGTGAAAGGGGGATGCCTTCTCTTTTCCGCTGCTCGGCAGAACGGTATTCCGGTTCTCCGGGTAACAGCATCTCATACCCCTCCTGCATCGGGGTCTGTTTGAGCATATCAATAAAAGAATCCATCCGCTGCTTCATCTCGTTTCGGGAGAGAAAGGCCTGAGGATTCATCACGATCATCTGATGACAGGTGAGACTCGGATCATCCGGATGCTTATACATACTCTGCATATCCTGTAGAAAAACCCCGCCGTTTATTACTCCGCAGATAATGTCAACAAAGAGAGCAAGCCCGAACCCTTTATGGCCGCCGGTGGGAAGGAGAAATCCCTTGAACCCTTCATCCGGGTCGTCTGTGGGGTTTCCCTGAGGGTCTACCGCCCAGTTGGTGGGGATCTTCTCTTTCCGTTTGCTCTTGAGCAGAAGCTTCCCGCCGGAAACCGCGGAAAGGGAGATATCGAGGACAAACGGGAACTCCCCGTAGGTGGGAACGGAAAATGCAATAGGATTGTTCCCGACGGAGGGTTTCTGCGACCCCACAACACCGATATTGGGAATAACGTTCGTGGCCACGATTCCGATGTAGCCTGCTTCCGCCGCTTGTCGGGCGTAAATCGCAGCAGCGCCGAAGTGGTTGCTGCGAATAACCCCAACCGAAGCGATGTTGTGGTCTTTTGCTTTTTCGATGGCCTTCTCCATCGCGGCCTTCCCTACTACATACCCCATTCCGTCATCTCCGTGGAGAAGCGTCATCCCCCCGTTTTCTTTAACCACTTTTATATCGGGTGTTGGATTTACCGCTTTTTTCTTTACCCGTTCGATGTACGCCGGTGTACGGAGCACTCCGTGGGAGTCTATCCCCCACAAGTTGGTTAAAACCTGACAGTGTGCCGACCACCGGGCATCCTCTTCCGGCATTCCCGCTCTCTTATACATCTTCGAGATATACTGTTCGAGTGAATCCGGTTCAAATAACAAATCATTTGTACTCATAATTCTTCCTTTTCACTGTTTGTTAGCATTTTGTTTATATTATAAGGAATGATCCGCAATCCGAGCTGAATCGCGGATGACCAATTCTCCCTTCAAGATTCTAGTTACGACCTCGGAACCCGGATTCTTGACCGCACTCAATAATACATCGATCGTCTCGGCTACGAGCTGTCCAAGCGGCTGCCGGTAGGTGGTAATACGGTATGGAGGCCATGCCGCCGGTGTGATATCATCAAAACCAACAATGGAGACATCTTCCGGCACCCGAATACCTAACTCATTCCGGGCAGCATCCATGACACCCATGGCCATGAGATCATTTGCACAGAAAAGTGCATCAGGGGGTTCGTCTGTCTGGAGGATTCTTTTTCCCAGTTCATAACCGGATTCATAGGTGTAATCCCCTAATATGTAGCTGTGTAAATCATACCGGTGTTCTTTGAGCCGTTCCAAAAACCCCTTCTGCCTGTCCTGGTTAGTAGAACTCTTCTCTTCTCCGGCAAGATACCCGATTCTCTTATGACCGCCGTCTATAAGAAAATCAGCAATTGCGCGCCCTCCGCCGACGTTGTCCGTGCGTACCGAATTGATGTCCTTGAATGATGTGTACCGGTTGAACAGTACTACAGGAGTACCGCTTTTTACGCATCCTTCGGCCATCTTCGAAGAGAGGGTTGCGGAGGTGATGATTATCCCGTCTACATAGTACTGCAGGGCAATTGGGAGGGCTTCGTTGACGTCGGTCTCATCGTCGATTGCAAAGAGCAGCACCACATAACCGAGTTTCTGCAGTTCGCTGGTAAACTGTTTGAGCAGATACGCGTAGAAAGGGTTCATAAACCGGAGCATAACGAGCCCGATCATATTGGTAGTGCTCTGAATAAGCCCCCTGGCAATCGCATTGGGATTGTACCCAAGTTCTTCTGCCGCTTTGAGAACTTTCGCTTTCGTCTTTTCGGTTACATTGCCCTTATTTGCAAAAGTCCTGGAGACGGACGCCTGGGAAACACCGGCGTACTTTGCCACATCTACAGATGATACTCGTCTTCGAAAGCTGTTCTTTTTCCCCCTCTCGCTTTTCAATCCGGGCCTCCGTTAAAATGTATACGTATACTAAACTATAACATCCGTCCTGTCAATAAAAACCAATCAGAAAAAGCATACCACGATCCGTTGAAAAAATACAATTTCAATTGACAGCATGCAAAAAAATCGAATAATAATGTATATAGTTAATTGTTTATATATTACTAAATATATAAACAATTATTGTGGTTACCACAGATAAGGAATAGATGTATGAAAAAAAAGAAAACCCTTACGGTTCGCAGCATCGTCCAGATTGCGTTTTTCGTTCTCATTGCTCTTATAGCTGTAAACCATAGCCTCGACGAGGCAGGGAAATCGGTACCCGTATTATCGACAGCATCGCTTCATGCAGTTTGTCCGTTTGGCGGTGTTGTTACGATCTATCAAGTCGCATCCACCGGAACATACGTAAAAAAAGTACACTCCTCTTCGTTTATTCTCATGTTCATCGTAATCGGACTGGCTCTCGTTGCCGGTCCGGTGTTTTGCGGATGGGTGTGCCCTTTCGGGACATTTCAGGAGTGGCTCGGAAAACTTGGGAAAAAAATCTTCAAAAAGAAATTCAATACTTTCATACCGTCTAAAGCGGACCGGATTCTCCGGTACCTCCGCTATGTGGTTCTCGCCTGGGTGGTGTGGGTCACAGCGGTCTCCGGAGTGCTGGTATTCGCTGATTATGATCCGTACTTCGCCCTGTTCAACTTCTGGACCGGCGAAGTTGCCGTAACTGCTTTTGTTATTCTCGGGGCAGTGATCGTTCTCTCCCTTTTTGTAGAACGGCCTTTCTGCAAATACGGGTGTCCCTACGGCGCTTTTCTCGGGGTATTCAATCTCTTCCGGATTTTCGGAATCAAACGAAACAGGGAGACCTGTATCGACTGTAAAGCGTGCGACAGGACCTGTCCTATGAATATTCCGGTATCCGCCTCCGGGACTGTTCATCATCACCAATGTATCTCCTGCCTGAAATGCACTTCAGAAGCAGTGTGCCCTGTAGAAAATACAGTAACGCTCATGAGCGGTTCGTATTTACCCGGGCCTCAAGCAGCCGCAGGAAAGGGGGTATGAACATGAATCTGCAATCCAGACAACTCGCTATAATCATACCTGTGTTTTTTATTGCCGGTATCGGAGGTACCATGGCTTTCAACCTCTGGCAGACGGAATCATCGAAAACTCCTACAGTCATCCGGGAAGGAGAGTTTGCAGGAGAATACAACCCCTCGGACATCCGCGGTTCCTACTCCTTCGAAGACATCAAAAATGCCTTCGGAGTTCCGGTCGCAGCCCTTGCTGCGGCATTCGGAGCAACTGATCGGGAGGACCCCAGCAGCTTTCAGGCAAAAGATCTCGAAGATATTTATTTCGCCAATGAGCAGGGTGAGATCGGAACGGATTCGATACGTCTTTTTGTCGCTATCTATACCGGTCTGCCGCACACACCGGAAGAAGGCACCGTACTGCCCAATCCGGCTAAAAAGATACTTGCCGAAGCAAATCCGGAGGCAGATCTGTCTGCAGTGAGATTTGTGCAGCTGGATGCGTTTTCAGCAGAGGGAGCGGAACCTACAGAGAGCCACACTGAAGACGAGGAAGATACGACCATCAAAGGAAAAACAACTTTTAAAGAACTGTACGACTGGGGGCTGACTGAAGCGGAAGTAGAGAGGGTTTTGGGAATTCCTCCGGCCCAGCCGGGCACGGCGATAAGAGATTATTTGATGGAACAGGGAATAGAGTTTTCAGAAATTAAAACCGAACTCCAGGAACTCGTAGACCGAAAGCAATAATTAGTGGTGCGAATCGTGGGGATAATAACCAAATAACATTTTATTGGTTATA
>CAZKZZ010000077.1:0-16100 GCA_964557375.1 uncultured Spirochaetales bacterium
CGGCCCCCTGCTCGTGGCGGGTAAGTACTACATGGATCGAGGGTTCCGAATAGAGTGCGTCAAATATCGGTATTACCACACCTCCCGGATAACCGAAAATTACTTCCACGTTTTCCTTTTTTAAAGCCTCTACGATTAATTCTGCTCCGCGTTTGCCCACGTATTTTTCCTCCTAAAAAAAAAAGCCGCTCTCCCTCGAAAGGAGAACGGCCTTGTATTCTTGCTCACGCTAAGGCAGTTTTTATCCTCCTACCCGAGGGTGCTCGTTATTGAGCCCGATAATGAGTAGAATAATAATTAGACTGCCTAGAATTCTGCTAAACTTCATGTATTATTGTATATATAGGAGTTATATCGTTTTGTCAAGGAGATTTTTTTCATTTTATATTTCACGTTTATTTCTTGACCAGATAGGTCTCAACACCTAGAATTAAGCAGGTATGCCGGATGTCTCAGTATTTGAAAAACTTGTAGGCCAACTCTCCTCGAAAGAACGGAGAGAAATGCTCGCTAACATTAAACGGTCTTTATCGGTATCAGATGAACCGCTTGCTTTCTCCGAAGAAGCGGAACCGGAAGTCAATCTTGCGGACGAATATGCAAAGCTCAGTTTTTTCCGGAAACTTGTTCTTTTTTTCAAAAAAATGATGACCGGCAAAAATGTTCTGGAATTGACCGAAGCTCTTCTGATAAGGGAGTTGGCGAAAACTATAGAACGGACCTACCCCGGGCTGTTTGGGGCCGTTTCCGGACAACTGTTTACCAGCATGTTTGAAGAACTCAATTCACTTCACGAAGCTGTTTCAATGTTCAAAATTCCGCTCGATAAGGCGCTGAGCACCTATAAAAGCGACTTTTTTGCTTTTTTAGGGAGTATGGAAATGGAGTTGACGCATGAAAAACTGCTTTCCGAGACAGATCCGTACAAACGCCAAAACGAGTTTTCTCAAAAAAGCGATAAAGAGGTAAAAGAAGAGCTCCAATTTGCGCTTGATGATATTTTTACAGAATTAAACGATATGGAACGGGAAACGATGTATATGCATTCAAAAGCGCTGTACTTCCTGGTTACTCTTGCTTTTTTCCCTTTCGAGAAAATACTGAACAGTTTCGTTTCTTCGGATTCTCTCGACGAATACGTGTGTTCTATTTCTGAAATCGAAGATGATTTGATTACTCTCGCCCGGATCTTGACCAGTTTTACCATTCCTCCAGGCTCCGGTCTTCTCCAGGCCCTCTTTCTGTTCCAGGTTCGTGATGATTTGGAAAAACCCAATGAAGAAATAGATGAAAATGTAAAAAAACAGATGGACCGAGCAGATTTCAGCCTCAACGTCATCAGGAGTTTCAACCGCAATGTTCCGCTCATCGATATCCTCCGATTTTCACGAGGGGAAATCAATTATTATCCGACCGCAATCGGCGGCGGGGAAGACTGGTTTACTCTGTACAAGCAGTTTTGGCGGAAGAGAATGGAAAGACTCTATAAGCAGTTTATAAGTGACCGGAAAAAACAAAATATAAAAGAAGAGGCACTTGCTATGATCGGGCTCGAAGAGCTGCCCAGACTCGATTATTATAACAACGAATACATCGGGTCCCAGGTCAAGTTGAAGTACGAGCTCTCACTTCCGTTTTTAGTAGCTTTTGTAAACCAGGTGCTTGCGAAGGAGTTGAACCGAATTCTTAAAGTGATCCTAATCGATGCAGAGTTTTACAAAGACCAGAACCGTCAAGAGTTCACCGATGCGTATAATAGTCTCATGAGGGTGCCTGAGTTGGTCCAAAAAGTGGAATACGATCTCACCGCTGCCGGAGACACGGGTAAGGCGTTGGAAATCGTCAGACACGAAGTAATCCCGCCTCCTCTAAAACGAAAAAAACTCGAAAATCTTATCCGAGAGGAGGAAGAAGTAATCCGAGAACTGATACGGAAAGCACAGAATAATCTGCATTTGCTCGGCAATGTACTAAACGGGGTGCTTCATGGAGAAGTCGGGGGCAAATACGACACGGTATCCAATCTCGCCTATCTCGGAGGAAGGGAGAACAAAAAACTGCGCAATTCCATAGATGAGGGTGTCGCAAAATTGAGGGAAGCTGAAGAACTTCTTGCCTCTCTTATTGATTTGGAATCCGGAGCGTGACTGCATTATCATGATTGTAAGGGAACACACGATAGTGCCTCAATCCGAAGAACAGACGATATCCGCGAACTTCCCTCCGGTTGAAACCGCTCATGGTCTTCTAAACATGGTTCTTTCCCTTAGAAATGCCGGAGACATGGGCCCGTCGGCGGATTTTACCAACGAACGGAGGACCCGTTTTTTCGATCTCCACGGCATCGAACCCCAGCGGGTCATCGGCTTACGGCAGGTCCACTCGAAAACGGTATATTACGCCGAAAACAGCAGCTCCTTTATCGGAAAAGAAGGTGACGGTCTGTTTACCGATAACCCGCGGACAGTCCTCGGCGTAACTGTTGCCGATTGTCTTCCCATATTTTTGGTCGACAGTGCAGCCGGCCGCTTCGGCGTTGTGCATTCCGGCTGGAAAGGGACCGGTATTGTCCTGGCAGCTCTCGAGAACATGAATCGTGTATCCGGCAGCCCTATTGATGTTATAATCGGCCCCGGAATCGGGAGCTGCTGCTATTCGGTAGATGAACAACGCGCAGACCAATTCCGGAAGAGCTTCGGCCCGGGTTCCGTAGTTCCAGGTCCGCCGCCGCGGCTGGACCTCAGAGCGGCGAATCTCACGCTTCTCTCCGGGGCCGGGCAGGCGGTCCGCACTGTTACGGTCACCTCGAACTGCACAGCCTGCACCCCGTTTCTAGGCTCTTTTCGAAGAGAAGGGCCACAGCATTTTACCCGCATGATTGCCCTAATAGGTTATTTTTAGTATGCTCTGCGCATAAGTATGAGAACATTAAAAGAACAGTGGAAAGAAATCGTAGCAGAATCGATAAATAGTCTGCTCACGCAAGCTGCCGGCATGACCGTTTCGACCGAGGAAGTGGTTGTCGAAACACCTCCTAAACAGGAACTCGGTGATATCGCATTCCCGATGTTTCCCTTTGCAAAACTGTTAAAGAGGTCTCCAAAAGACATTGCAGAAGAGGTGAAATCGGTCATCGAAAAAGAGAGCAAAGCAGCAGAACTCGGCGCTCCCTCCTGTACCGGACCTTATCTGAACATACACATAAATCGGCCGGCCTACATCGGAGAGCTTGTCCGTCAAGTCGCGGATGAAGGGCAGGCTTACGGCCTGAACAACACACTAACCGGTCACAAGATTATGATCGAGTTCTCCTGTCCGAATACAAATAAACCGCTCCATTTAGGCCATTTACGCAATGATTCGATTGGAGAGAGTTTGGGAAGAATTCTAGATGCGTGCGGAGCCCACGTGCAAAAAGTAAATCTCATAAATGACCGTGGTGTCCACATCTGTAAATCTATGCTCGCCTACGAGAAGTTCGGAGAAGGGAAAACGCCCGAATCTGAGAAGGTCAAAGGGGACCATTTTGTAGGAGATTATTATGTACAGTTCAATGGGTGGGCAAAAGAGGATGAAACGGCCGAAAAAAAGGCGCGTGAGATGCTCAAGAAATGGGAAGAAGGAGATCCGGAGACGACCCGTCTCTGGAAACTGATGAACCGGTGGGCGATCGACGGAATAAAGGAAACATACGAGAGAACAAACATCCATTTCGACAAAATCTATTATGAAAGCGAAACCTATATTCGGGGAAAGGAAGAAGTGCTAAACGGTTTAGAACAGGGGCATTTCTACCGTGACGATGAGGGAACGGTCTGGGTCGATTTGGAAGATATCGGTCTGGATAAAAAGGTGCTTCTCCGCGGCGATGGAACCACGCTTTATCTTACCCAGGATATCGGGACTGCTCTGGCAAGGCGGGACGATTGGGATTTTAACAGGATGATCTATGTGGTAGGTTCAGAACAGAAGTACCATTTTACGGTCCTGTTTCACATTCTGCAGAAAATGGGATATTCCTGGGCCGAACATCTCTATCATCTCGCTTACGGCATGGTCAATTTACCGGAGGGTAAGATGAAGTCCCGGGAAGGGACAGTGGTCGACGCGGATGATCTTCTCGATGAACTGGTGGGAATGGCAAAGCGGGAGATTATCGAAAAAGAAAGAGAAGATGAAGTAGATGATATCGAGAAAACCGCGGAAGCTGTCGCTCTGAGTGCTCTCAATTATTATCTCCTCCAGGTGACCCCCTCGAAAGATATGGTTTTCGATCCGAAAGAATCGATTGCATTTAACGGTAATACCGGCCCGTACCTGCAGTATACAGGCGCTCGTATCACTGCTATGCTCAAGAAATACGAACAGCGCAGGGAAGAGTTCAGTGCAGGTTCATTCGATCCGGACCTGCTCACGGCGGAAGATGAATGGACACTTATTAGACTGATTGGCGCGTTTTCCGCATACATCGAGGAGTCGGCGGAAACTCTTAATCCCGCGGTCATCACCGGATATCTCTATGAATTGGCAAAAACGTTCAGTCATTACTATCACGAGAATCCCGTACTCCACAACGATGACCCGAATCTCGTGGTAAGCCGGATTACCTTGATAGAGGCGCTCTTACAGGTTATGCAAAATGGTTTTTACCTCATTGGCATACCTTTTCTTACATCTATGTAGGCTACTGCCCATAATACCTACATTTATGTAGTTATACTGGCTGACTAAAGTGCACTTAATGCAGTAATTCTTTTCATCACAAACAGTAAGTGATATTGGCACGAATTTAGCAGAATTCTTGAATTCAGATAAAACTGCCGGTGATTGGGGTATTTATGGAGTATAGAAACGATTTATACGATCCACAATTCGAGCATGACGCGTGCGGTGTCGGTTTTATCGTACAGATAGACGGTACAGCCGCTCACGAGCTCGTAGAAGAAGGATTGACCGTACTTAAAAATCTCGAACACCGCGGAGCGCTCGGCGGGGACAACAAAACGAGCGACGGGGCAGGATTGATGCTCGGCATCCCCCATACGTTTTTTGCACAGGCATGTTCTTTTTCAATTCCTGAGGCCGGTTCATACGGTGTGGGAACGGTGTTTCTCCCTTCAGATACGCAAAAACAGGCGGCCCTCAAACAGCTCTTTGAAGCGGAAGTGCTGGATGAAAAGGGGAAGGTGTTGGGATGGCGTAAAGTGCCTACGAACAAGGAGTGTTTAGGCAGTATAGCAAAGCAGAGTTGTCCTTCCGTCTGGCAGGTATTCGTTGCGATACAAAACTGCTTCGACGAAGAGTTGGAGCGGAAACTTTTTATTATTCGCAAAGGGTTTGAAAACAGCGCTGCAGAACAGGGATACACGTTCAATGACGCGTACGTCGTGTCCCTCTCCTGCCGGACAATCGTGTACAAAGGAATGCTTACACCAGACCAGTTCAAAGCGTTCTATCCGGATATAAATAACCCCGAGTTCTCCAGTGCTTTTATTATGGTGCATCAGCGGTACAGCACCAATACGTTTCCTTCCTGGCCGCTGGCCCAGCCGTTCCGCCGGGTTGCTCATAATGGAGAGATAAACACCCTGCGGAGGAACAGCAACAACATGAAGGCGAGAGAATCCAATCTGGAGTCTCGCCACTTCAGAGAATCGATCTCTAAGATTGTACCGATCGTCAATGAAAAGTTAAGCGATTCCGCTATTTTCGATAACGTGTTCGAATTACTTACATTGGGGGGCAGGACCCCGGAACACGCTGTTACAATGATGATTCCGGAGGCATTCGGAACAAAATACCATATCAGCCAGGACAAACGGGCCTTTTTCGAATACCACGCTGCCATTATGGAACCGTGGGACGGCCCGGCTGCTGTGGCATTCTGCGATGGAAAAAAAATCGGTGCTATTCTCGACCGCAATGGCCTCAGGCCGAGCAGATACGTAGTGACCAAAACCGGAAAGATGGTGGTGGCCTCCGAAGTGGGGGTTCTCGATCTGAAACCGGAACAAATACGGGAAAAGGGCAGACTCGCGCCCGGAAAGATGATCATGGTCGATCTCGATGCCAAGCGAATCATGAAGGACAATGAAATAAAATCGCGTGTTTCGAGGAGAAAGCCGTACCGACGCTGGCTCGAACAGAATAGAATCGAATTGAGGGGACTGTTTCAAGAACCCGGGCCAGTCGGATACGACCGTGAGCAGCTGCTCCGCAGGCAGTACGCTTTCGGATATACCGAAGAAGACCTCAAGAAAATCATCCTCCCAATGGTCAAAAACAGCCAGGAACCGCTAGGATCGATGGGTAACGATACCGCCCCCGCCGTTCTCTCAGATAAACCGCAGCTCCTGTTCAACTATTTTCGTCAAATGTTTGCTCAAGTAACCAATCCGCCGATCGATCCCTATCGGGAGAGTCTGGTTATGTCTCTTATGAGCTTCGTGGGCAGAGAGCGCAATCTTCTCGATGAAACACCGGAACACTGCAGGCAGCTGAAACTCTCCCATCCCGTGCTCACAAACGACGATATACGCAGACTCAAACAGTCCGAAATGACGGACTTCAAGGTTGCGACTGTGTCCATTCTTTTCTCCACCGCGGAGGAGCAGCCCGCTCTCTCAGACGCTATCGAGTCGGTAAGCGAGGAGGTGGAGAAAAAAATCAACGAAGGCTACTCGCTTATCGTTCTTTCAGACCGGGGAGTTGATAAAACGCATGCTGCTATCCCTTCACTTCTGGCAATCGGCGGCGTTCACTCCTATTTGGTCCGGCGGGGCAAACGGCATTTGAGCGGCCTTATCCTCGAGACCGGAGAGGCCCGTGAAGTACACCACTTTGCAGCCCTTATTGCTTTCGGGGCGAGCGGTATAAACCCCTATCTCGTTTTCGAATCCATTACAGATCTCATGGAGCGGGGATACATTTCCCGCGATCTGACCCTAAACGACGCATTTGAGCACTACATAACAGCAGTAAAGAAAGGGCTGCTCAAAATAATGTCTAAGATGGGGGTTTCCACCATCCGGAGTTATCGCGGATCACAGCTCTTTGAAGCGGTAGGCCTGAACAGAGAGTTCATCGGCCGTTTCTTTCCCGGTACGATTACGAGAATCGAAGGGATCGGGCTCGAAGCGATCGAGAGGGAAAGCAGAGAGCGGCACACCGGGGGGTTCGGAAGAGACCAGCTCGAAACCGAACTGTCATCCGGCGGAAAGTACGCTTATCGCAAGAATGAAGAGAAACATCTGTTGACTCCCGAAGCGGTCGTTCTGCTCCAAAAGGCGGTCCGAACGGGTGATTTTTCTCTTTTCAAACAGTATTCCGCTGCAATAAACAACGTCGAAGAGAACCTCTGTACCCTCAGGGGGCTGTTCCGGTTTAAAAAACGGAACCCCGTCCCTCTCGAAGAAGTAGAAGATGAAACCGAAATTGTAAAGCGGTTTTATACGGGTGCGATGTCCTTCGGTTCGATCAGTAAAGAGGCCCATGAGACTATTGCCCGGGCAATGAACCGATTAGGGGCAGGGAGCAACTCCGGGGAGGGAGGAGAAGACGAAGGCCGTTTCGTTCCTCTCGAAAACGGAGATTCGCTTAAGAGTATGGTCAAGCAGGTTGCAAGTGCCAGGTTCGGAGTGACCAGCTCCTACTTGGTAAATGCCCGGGAGCTGCAGATTAAGATGGCGCAGGGTGCAAAGCCCGGAGAAGGGGGACAACTGCCGGGCCACAAGGTAGACTCGGTTATTGCCTCGGTCCGGCATTCTACCGAAGGGGTCGGGCTCATCTCCCCGCCCCCGCACCACGACATCTACTCCATAGAGGACCTCGCCGAGCTCATCTATGACCTCAAACACAGCAATCCGGATGCACGTATATCGGTCAAACTGGTAGCGGAATCGGGAGTAGGGACAGTTGCAGCGGGAGTGGCCAAAGGAAAGGCCGATATGGTGCTCATAAGCGGCAGCGACGGAGGGACCGGCGCGGCACCGCTTTCTTCCATTTATTATGCCGGTTCATTCTGGGAGCTCGGCCTGGCAGAAGCACAGCAGGTACTGGTGCGTAACAATTTGAGAGGCCGCATCCGGGTGCAAACGGACGGACAGCTGCGCACAGGCAGGGACATCGTTATTGCCGCCCTCTTAGGCGCGGAAGAGTTCGGGTTCGGTACTGTTGCTCTGGTCAGTCTCGGGTGTGTTTTGATGCGCAAGTGTCATCAAAACAGCTGCCCGGTAGGAATAGCAACCCAGAACAAAGAGTTGAGAAACCGGTTTCGGGGAAAACCGGAACATCTTGTCAATTTTATGCTGTTCCTAGCCCGAGAAACGAGAGAGCTCATGGCTGAGCTCGGGTTTCGAAGATTTGATGAAATGGTGGGCCAAGCCGATGTCCTGGACGCGGACAGAGCTGTTGCCCACTATAAGGCGAGAGGGCTCGATTTCTCTAACCTTCTCAAAAAGCCGTCACTGCCGGAAGGGGGAAGCCTCTATCAGATCGCAGCACAGAGCCACGATTTTTCAAAAACGATCGATTCAGCTCTCCTTCCGTCCGTACTCGAACATATCGAAGAGGGCACCCGTGTAGAAAAGAACGTTAACATAAGGAATTTCAACCGCGCCACAGGGGCCGGGCTGAGTGCGGAGATCTCAAGACGGTACGGAAGCGGAGGCCTGCCTGAAGATACGATAACGGTCAATTTTACTGGGAGTGCCGGGCAGAGTTTCGGAGCTTTCCTCGCACCCGGGCTTACCTTTCGGCTGGAAGGGGATGCAAACGATTATTTCGGAAAAGGGCTTTCCGGGGGCAAAATTATCGTGTATCCGCCGAAACGTTCTACTTTTATACCCGAGAAGAACATCATTACCGGGAATGTGAATTTATTTGGCGCTACAAGCGGAGAAGTGTACATTAACGGTATGGCAGGAGAGCGGTTTGCAGTACGCAACAGCGGAGCTCTTGCCGTCGTGGAAGGAATCGGCGACCACGGCTGCGAATACATGACCGGTGGCCGGGTCGTCATTCTCGGACAGACAGGAATCAACTTTGCAGCTGGGATGAGCGGCGGCATTGCGTACGTTCTCGATGAAAACCAGCTCTTCGATACACTGTGCAACCTGGAAATGGTCGATGTCGAGCCCGTCACTGGCAAAGATGACGCCGCGTTCCTCGTTGATACCATAGAGAAACATGCCGCCTATACGGGGAGCGCACAGGCAAAGCGTATTCTGGAACGATGGGAGGAAATCGTTCCGTACTTTGTAAAGGTAATGCCCCTCGACTACCGTCTTGCTCTGGAGCGGATTAAGCAGAGTGAGTGGCAGGAGTCTGAGCGGGTAGAGATAACGGAGGAGGTGTACTGAGATGGGCCAACCGTTCGGCTTTCTAACATATAGCCGCGCGCATCCTTCCTTGCGGGAGACACAGGAACGGGTAAGTGATTACCGCGAGGTGTATTGCCGGTTGAGTGAGCGGGAAATCGTAGGTCAGGCCGCGCGGTGTATGGACTGCGGCATCCCGTTTTGTCACTCGTTAGGATGTCCGCTGGGAAATCTCATCCCTGAGTGGAACGATGCGGTGTACCGGGGGCACTGGAGAGAAGCGTATAAACGGCTCGAGAAGACCAACAACTTCCCGGAGATAACGGGGAGGATCTGCCCTGCTCCCTGCGAGGCCTCCTGCACTCTCTCCATCAGTGATGATCCGGTTGCAATCAAGGATGATGAGTTGACCATCATCGAACATGCATTTCGGGAAGGCTGGGTAGAACCGCGGATCCCGGAAAAGGAGACAGGTATAAAAGTCGCTGTAATCGGTTCCGGACCCGCGGGACTGGTTGCCGCCCAGCAGCTTAGAAGAGCGGGTCATGCCGTTACAGTGTTCGAAAAAGACGAGAAACCGGGAGGTATCCTCCGATACGGTATTCCCGATTTCAAACTGGAAAAGTGGGTACTCGAACGGAGGCTCGACCAGCTGGTAAGAGAAGGGGTGCAGTTCGAAAACGGCGTTGTAGTGGGAGAAGATATTTCCGTACGGTATTTACAGAAGAAATTTGACTATTTACTCATCACCACCGGCTCATCAGACCCGAGAGACCTGCCTGTGACCGGCAGAGGGTATGAAGGGGTCCATTTTGCAATGGATTTTCTCACTGCATCGAACCGGTATGTCTCGGGAGAGCGGTCATTACAGCTTGCAGAGGACCCGCTTCTAAACTGCAGGGGGAAACGGGTACTCGTGCTCGGCGGCGGGGATACAGGGTCCGATTGTGTCGGTACGGCGGTCCGCCAGGGTGCGGCAGAGGTGTATCAATTCGAAATCATGCCGAAACCTCAGGAGTGGGAGGAGTCATGGAACCCCCAATGGCCGGACTGGCCGAGGGTCTTACGGACCTCCTCTTCTCATCTCGAGGGGTGTACTAGAGACTGGGGAATAGAGACGGTCCGCTTTTCTGGTAGAGGTGTTGCTATAGAGGAGGCGTTTTTTGTCCGGGTCGATGCCCGCAGGAATAAACGGACGGGGAGGATGGAGTTCAAACGCATACCAGGATCAGAGTTTTCCCTCAAGGTGGACAAGGTGCTTTTAGCGTTGGGGTTTTTACATACCGAACACAACAAACTCGTACAAAATCTGGGGGTAAAACTGGATTCTAGAGGCAACATCGCTGTAAATAATGATTATCAAACCTCGATCACTAACGTATTTGCTGCCGGTGATGCAACTACCGGTGCGGCCCTCGTTGTACGGGCCATGTATCACGGTAGAGAAGCCGGCAATGCTGTCAACCGAGTCATCAACCGGGGCATAAACCCTTGACCTAATCAGTAAATCTATGGTAGAAAGCCATTTACAGCAGTGGAAATGAGCACAACGAACATTTAATCAGAGGTGACAAAAAAGATGTACGCACTTGTAGAAATAAAAGGAAAACAATATAAGGCAGAAAAGGGCTCGGTTCTTAAAATTGATAAAATCAACAACGAAGAAGGGGAGACTGTAGAGTTTGACAATGTACTCATGATCAAGAATGATGATGATGTCACGATCGGTTCACCTTACGTGAAAGGGGCTAAAATAACTGCCACTTTGGAAGGACACGGAAAAGATAAAAAAATTATCGTCTATAAATACAAGAAGCGGAAGCGGTACAGAAAGAAACAGGGGCATAGACAACAGTATTCACTTGTAAAAGTAGAGGATATTACGGGAGCATCGTAACCAACGGTGGTTCGTGTAAAGGCTACGGTACAAAGCGGTGTGTTCGAGGAGATTACAGCCCACGGGCATGCGGCAGACCGTAATACAGGGGCCAACATCCCGTGCGCGGCCGTTTCGGCTCTCCTGCGAACCGCAGCGAGGCTGCTGGAACTGGAAGAAGGGGTTTCTATAGACGGAACGGCAGAGAAACCGGGAGAGTTCAGACTGCAGCTTACATCGATAAACGATGATAAGCTCGAGTGGTTAAGAGGTGTAACTGATTACCTCATCATAGGATTGAAAACGATAGAGCAGGATTTTCCGGATGAAATTACACTGGACCTGCTGGTAAAATGAATAGAGAAGAGCAGAAAGAGGAGCAGATATATGGCACATAAGAAAGGCGGAGGCAGTTCAAAAAACGGTCGTGATTCCGCGGCACAGCGGCTCGGTGTGAAGCGGTTCGGCGGTCAAAATGTTAAAGCCGGTGAGATTCTCATCCGGCAGCGGGGCACGAAAATACATCCCGGACTGAACGTCGGAAAAGGAAAAGATGATACCCTGTTTGCAAAAATCGGGGGCAATGTCGAATATATCGAAAAAAGAAAAAGAAAATTCGTAAATATTATTCCTTCTTGATCTCCTTGTAACCCATGAATGGGTTTGTTGATGAAACCACCATAACGGTCTCGTCCGGAAAAGGGGGAAACGGAGCAGTTTCCTTCCGCCGTGAAAAGTACGTCCCGAAGGGTGGTCCGGACGGCGGTGACGGCGGCAAAGGCGGCGATGTTGTTTTTATCACAAAAAAAAATGTAAAAACACTCTCGCATGTGAAGATGAAGCGGGTTTTCAAGGCCGGTAACGGCAAACCCGGAGAGGGGCGAAAAAAACACGGGAAAGACGGACAGGACGTCGAGATAGAGGTGCCCCCCGGCACGGTCGTGAAAGATCATGACAGCGGGGCCGTTATCAAAGATCTTTCCGGACCGCAGATGAGGTGGAAATTCTTAGAGGGGGGGCGTGGCGGAAAAGGTAATGTCCATTATAAGTCCTCCGTACGGCAGGCACCTCGATATAGTCAAAAGGGAAAACCGGGAGTAACAGTCCAACTGTGCCTCGAATTGCGGATTATCGCCGATGTCGGACTGGTCGGGTTCCCTAACGCAGGTAAATCAACCCTGTTAGCAACACTTACCAATGCAAATCCGAAAATCGGCGACTATCCTTTTACCACCAAAATACCGAACATCGGTGTAATCAAAGCCGGCTATACGGATATCATACTCGCGGACATTCCGGGTTTAATCGAAGGTGCTTCAGCAGGGGCGGGTTTAGGTATCCAATTTTTAAAACATATTACCCGAACGAAAGGGTTGGCGTTTCTCATAGACGTCTCCGAACCGGATTTCGAGGACCGGTTTTCCATACTTATGGAGGAGATGGGTTCCTATAGCAGGGAACTTATGGTAAAAAAAAGAATTATTGTAGCGACAAAGATTGATAAGGAGGGTATAGAAGAAAACCTGTCTATGTTGCGAGACCATTATCCTGAAGAGACAGTGATCGCCGTCTCAGCGTACTCTCGTAAGGGGATAGACGAACTAAAAAAGAGTTTTCTTTCTTTGGCATCATAACAAGATTATGCAGACAGTAATAATCGGTGGTTCATTCAATCCTTTGCATATTGGTCATCTTTTTTTAGCGGAAGAAGCGTTCGTGCAGTTTGCTTGTAAGCAGGTTATTTTTGTACCCTCCCATTCTTCAGCCCATAAGCACGACCGCACATCTGTCTCGCCGGAAGCACGTTTTTCTATGGTAAGCCTTGCCGTAGATGGACTGGAATGGATAACAGTTGACGATTGTGAAATCAAACGCGGCGGGGTCTCCTACAGTATCGATACGATACGGCAGCTCGAGCGAACATATTCCTTTGAAGAAAAACCGGGTTTCGTTATCGGGGATGATCTGGTGGCGGATTTCCATCTTTGGAAAGATTACGAAATGCTGCTCAATAAGGTTGAGATCATTGTGGCCCATCGAATGTACCCAGAAAAGGTCAATGTTCCCTTTCCGCATCAATATCTCAATAATGTGCTTATACCGATCTCCTCATCAGATATTCGAGAGAGGATCCGGGAAGGCGATGCATACCGCTTCCTTATTCCGGAAAAAGTGTATCACTACATCCGGGAGAACAAGTTGTATATGGATTGATGATGGTTAATCGAAAATACTATGAACAGGAGGTAAAGCAGAGGGTCTCCAAAAAACGGTTCGAACACAGCTTGCGGACCGCGAATTTTGCGGAAAAACTTGCTGAAATCTACGGAGAAGAAGGGGAAAAGGCGTGGATTGCCGGGATGCTCCACGACGTGGGAAGAGAATTGAGTTACGATGCTTTAAAACGAATTACAGCTGTGAAATACTCGATTACACCCTGGGAAGAGACGAACCCTGTATTGGTCCACGGCAAAGCAGCCGCAGTTATAGCGGAGGAGGAGCTGGGAATCGAAGATACGGCAATTCTAGAGGCGATCGCCGGCCATGTTACCGGACAGCCGGGAATGAGTACTTTGTCAAAAATTATTTTTATTGCCGATTATTTAGAGCCGGGAAGGGAGTACCTACAGAGAAACAGCGGTGCTTCGCTTATCGGAGAGGCAGACCTGGACGAATTACTCCTGTTTGTGCTTAAAAAAATTCTCGATCATAGAAGAAGAAAAGGTAAGATGATCGTAGAGCCTGCACGTAGGCTTTATGATGAACTAACGCACAACAAATTCAGACTAAAAGGTGAATACAATTGAAGAAACGAAAAGGATTTGATAAAAGCATAATTCTGCTCGCGGCAATACTGATCATAATACTGGCTGCAGCGTTCTACATGTATGCACATTTTCGTACAGACACGATAACCGAAGCTTTGGAGAGCGGTGAGACGATAACCATTGCTTTTTTTGTCTCTGAAGACAATGAGCTCCTTTTCACGGAACTGTTTTTCTATAATCCTAACACTCATAAGGGGGCAATACTGGATATTCCCAGGGAGGTTGGATCAATTCTGCAGTCTGAATCACGGATCGATCGAATCGAGGTGCTCTATGAACCCGGGAAAATCGGTGATATCAAAAGAAAAATCGAAGATCTGATCGGTACGGAAATACCTTATTATTTTGAGATGAGCATAGAAGATGTCGAACATGCAGTAGATATAATCGAAGGGGTGGAGATGTTTATCGCAAATCCTGTTGAAGACATTTCTCGTGATACAATTGTTTTGCTTCCTTCCGGCAGTATGGTCCTCGACGGGGGCAAGATCAAGACATTTCTCCTCTATGAGGGGGATGATAGAGAACCCGAGATAGAAAAAATCGGGAGAAAACAGAAGTTTATACAGGCGTTCTTGAACCGGTTGGGAGAAAAGTATCAGGAACTGGAACAGGAGTCGGTTTTTCAGTATATCAGCCAATATATTGATACCAACCTCGACAAACAGTCGCTTCTCTCTTTTATTTCTGAAATGAGGCATCTCGATGTCGAGCGCATTATATTCCAGCGTGTACTCGGTGTACATCGAACGGTTGACGATAAGGAGCTGCTTTTTCCTCACTATGACGGAAAACTGCTCAAAGAAACGGTGGGCCAGACAATAGATTCACTGGCAAGCAGTGACATGGTTGCAGAGGATAATTTGACAATACATCTCGAAATATTGAACGGTACACCAAGAAACGGGCTCGCTTCGCGTACTTCTCAGGTTTTTAAGAGTTTCGGATATGAGGTAGTACGGGTCGGGAATGCCGACCAATTTGCGTATGAGAAAACGAAAGTGATCGACAGGTCGGGAAATATAAATAAAGCACAAAAGATTGCGAATGTGATTAATTGTCGAGATGTGACTACAGCAATAGAGGCGGATATACCGCAGACTGAGGAGGGGGTAGACGCCCCCCACGATTTTGAAAAAATTGATGTTACTGTTATATTAGGGAAGGACTTTGATGGTAGATACTGTAAAAACTAAAGAACAGGCCATAGACATCGCGCAACTCATTGATGAAAACAAGGGAATTGACACGATAGTTCTCTATATCGGGGACCAGAGCAGTTTTACCGATTATTTCATCATTACAACGGTGAGCAGCAATGCCCATCTAAAAGGTCTTGGCCGAGAGATTAAAAGCTATTTTTCTGAACACGGAATTCATCCGCTACATAAAACAAAAAATTTTGAAGATGAAAACTGGGTACTTATTGATTGTGGGAATATTGTTATTCATTTAATGGATAGAGAAATGAGAGAATTTTACGATCTTGAACGGCTCTGGTATGCGGGGTCACCGGTATATCACTCATCAAAATCATCAAAATCCAATCCGTCATCATAATCGAACTCATCATCTTCTTCGTCTAAGAAGTCTTCCTCATCTTCTTCATCGTAATCTTCTTCGAGTTCATCTTCGAACTCTTCATCATAATCCTCTTCGAATGCGTCTTCTTCGAAGTCCTCTTCGAACTCGTCCTCGAACTCTTCCTCATAGTCATCAAACTCGTCGTCGAAGAGGTCCTCATCGTCATCGGCTTCATCATCACTCATAGCGAAGTAATCGGTAAAGAGGATTTCTTTTTCATATTCATTATTGAACAGATCTTTATCTTCTAGCATGTATAGCCCTCCATTCAACGTACTATAACAGTCACAATCTAAAGAGAAGTTATAAGATGTGTCAACTCCCTCTCGTTCGGATTGTACGCTTTTTTTTAACGAGGTTGACTGTTTGACATTCATTTTGTTTTATGTATACTATGCACTGCAATAAAACTGAAGCGGTTCTCTTGAGTCCTGCAAAAATCAATCTTCACCTTGCGGTGGGGAATAAAAGAACCGACGGTTATCATGAGATTTT
>CAZKZZ010000078.1:0-15799 GCA_964557375.1 uncultured Spirochaetales bacterium
CCCGAATGTATTCAGCCGGAAAAGATGCCTGTCCTGTGGCACAGGAGCTCAACAACAGAAGAACTAAAACCGGGAGTGCAGTAATACAGTACAATACTTTTTTCATTTCAATTAAGCCTTGATGCAAAAATATCAAGGGAAGAGCAGCTCGAAACCGGATTTTTCATCGAGCAGCCGCTGTGCATTGGTATTGGTAAGTTCAAAGAGAATGATTTCCATTACGTGCCACACTTTGACTCCTTCCCTGACACAACCGACACTGACATCCTTATACCTGCCGCAGGCGATGTGCATGTGAAGTTTTGCTCTACCCTCTTTGTCGGGAAAAATCGTCCCTGTACCGGTTATCTCATGCGCTTCTTCGAGCTCACCTAAAACCGGAATGATCGGGTCCGACCGCCCTTGGGCCGGTCCTGTTACCAGAGCGCTCCCCTTGTCTGCACCGCCGACTACGATACAGGCTGCAGCCGTAATGTCCATCTCCTCGGCAAACCGTTCTATCGACTCATGAAGAATTTCTCCATCTTCGAGCCGAATTACGAATGTTCTTCCGCGTTGTGCTTGTGAATATTTCATAATTGAGTCCGAATACTATACTAACAGAGTCGCTTACATATTTCCAGTAATAAGTGACGATTTTGCTCAACCATTTGCTCCGCGCACCGTTCGAGGTATTTGATATTAGAGGGTGTTATATCGTCCATATTAGTGTGAGCGGAATCGAGCGAAAAATCGAAACGGAAATATTCTACACCGGGAAGATGGCCGAGCATGTGATCGACTGTATCCCGCTGCCCGTCCATTATCATATCGAATAGAGGTAGACCTTTTGCAGCAGACATCCAGTCCATATACCCCCAATCCTTGACTTCGTCGTAGGGGTAGGGTTTATCCACGATTCCTGTTCCCAGCGAAACAATTACAAAACGACGGGCCCGGGGATATAATTTAAGGGCCTCGATATACGCAGTCATGGCGGGATTGTTCGATACAACCGCTCCGTCTACGAGAGAGTATGTCTTTCCTGTATCCGGAACTTCTCTGATCAAAGCAGGTGAAAAAAAGGTCGGTGCCGCGGTAGTGGCCCTGGCAACATCCCGCACGAAGAAATTGGGGTTACCGTCTTTTTTCCCGTCACAGCGATGTTTGAAAAACCGTGGTTCCCGATTCAAGGTATCATAACTGGTTATCAGCACATTGGTCATAAGATCTTCCAGGGTCCACTCCCCGAAAACGGTTTGCAGCAGATGGGTCAGATATCGGCCGTTGTATTTTGTTTTAAACGCGTGTTTTAACTTCGTAGCGAGCTCGTACCGCCCCGGAGGGAAAATGAGAGGCCCTTTGGTCCGGTACACTTCCACGAGCTCCTCTGCTGTGGCCGTGGGCCTGCAGCCCGATTTTTTTACGGCCTTCTGTTGATCTCCGCTTTCGCAGAACGGAGTTGTAAGTCCCAATGCTATGAGTCCGCCGGTCGAGGTTCCTGCAACAAAGTGGAACAGTTCATACAAATAGGTATTAGGCTTTTTTGCGTTGAGAACTCGTTCCATTTCCGCGAGAAAACAGGCGGGAACGAGGCCCCGGATTCCCCCTCCGTCGATCGAGAGGATAAAGATTTCGCGGTTATTCCAAAAATTGAACACAGATATCGTCCGTTATCCTACCAATTAATGTTTCTAAACAATCCTATGAAAAAATTTACCCGGGGCACACGCTTGGCGTACTCCTCATATGCGGCCCCTAGTTTTTCCCGGTTGCTCTTATCTTCCGCGCCGATACTGTAGATAAAAATACCGGCTGAAATCCCGCCTAAGAGAATTGATAACAGAGACTGGGCGATGAGTGCAAGCCCGATACAGATCAATATCCCGGCGAGGGTGATTTCGAGAGCGACATCTACCTTTTTTCTCATTTTTTTCCTCCATATCTACCGCTGGCCCATTGCCTCGGATATGCTCCGTGCGCAGGAGAAAAGATGCATCAACATATCTTTTTTCTTCTTTTCGTTACTCCTTGTGGCCAGGTATGGAATACTGACGGCTGCAATCACTTCGTCGGTATGGTCAAACACCGGACACGCAATTGCCTTTATTCCTTCGAACCTCTCCTCGTTATCTTCTGCGAAACCTTTCTGTCTGACCAAGTGAAGTTCCTGATGCAAACGGGCCGGATCAGTTATGGTATGCGGGGTGTATTGTAATAATGGCTCTTGAAGAAAAAGGTGTAAGTCGGTTTCAGGAGCATAGGATAGAAGCACCTTGCTGGCAGCCCCGGCGTGTAGCGGAAACCGGGAGCCGATTTTCGTTGTTGCATGCATATCGCTGTTGCTCTCTACTTTAGCTATAACGATCGTTTCTAAGTTTTTATAGATGCTCAATTTAGTCGTTTCACCGGTCTTGTTTTTGAGATCAGTCATAAATGGGATCGCTATCCGGATAATATTCATATTCTTGTGTACCGAATTGGACAAGCTCAAAATCCGGGGACCGAGTGTAAAAAGGCCACTGTTATCCTGCTGTGTGATATAACCGTAGTGATCTAAGGTATTTAAAATTCGGAATACGGTACTCTTTGGGATATTCAAAGCTTTACTAATAGAGGAGATAGTACCTCCTCCGTCGAGTGATTCCAAATAATTTAAAATGAGAATTGCTTTTTCTAGAGCAGGAACAAAATTGGGATTTTTTTTATCGATATTGTTTTCCATGTATATCTCTCATACTACGATGAATCTATATAGTAAGAACTTATCAAAAGGTTGACAAGTTACTAGTATATGGTAAAATATACCATATAGAAAAAAAAGTTTCAAATAGGGAACAGTTATGAATCGTAATTTTAATGTTATTGTCATTATGGCCGACCAGATGCGTGCAACTGCATCTCATTTGTGGGGAAACCGGGACTGTACAACAAAAAATCTGGAAAGGCTGGCTGAAAAGGGGGTACTTTACCAAAATGCCTTTACCCCGCATCCTTTGTGCGTACCGGCGCGGGTTTCTCTCTGGTCTTCTCAATATCCGCATTCACACGGTAGTAGACGTAATGAAACCTATATTTCGCCGAATGTAACGCATGCATTTAATATCTGGAAACGGGCCGGCTATGTAACTGGATTGATAGGGAAAAACCACTGCTTTTGGGACCAAAAAGACCTCGATCTGTTTGACGTATGGTGTGAAATAACTCATTTAGGATTTCAAAACACCTTCAATAATAGAGGTATGGATTGGTTCCGATCGATTAAAAAAATAGAAGATGCCCATAAAACGAGAAAAAATATGCCGGAAGTTAATGAAGTTTTTCGGTATGCATTTACTGATTATCCCTTAGAAGATTATTCGACGGGTCTCATTACCGGACAGACAGTTCGATTTCTTCATGAACACAAAGATAGGCCGTTTTCACTGTGGGTATCATACCCTGACCCGCACTCTCCGTATGAGGCACCGAGGAAGTACGCGGAAGGATTTGACCTCGATTCGATTCAACTACCGGCGTGGAGTTCCAATGAAATGGATAAGGCTCCTGAAGTCAACAAGATATTAAAACAGATGATGGGTATTGAGGAGTATTCTGAAGAAGATATTAAAAAATTCCTAATTGCTTATTATGCAATGATTAAATTCATAGATGACGGTATCGGTAGAATAATGGATACACTGCTCGAACTCGGATTGTTCGAAAACACGATTGTCGTCTTTTGTGCGGACCACGGTGATTTCGCAGGTGAACACGCTATGGTCTCGAAGGGTGGTGTGTTCTACGATTCTCTGACCCATATTCCGCTGATTTTTTACGCTCCAGGTACAAAGCGGGTGAATATGATCGATGACAGCATGGTAAATCTCATAGATATTGTCCCAACGGTGTTACAATTGCAGGGCTTAGATATCCCATATCATTTTCAAGGTGTGCCGCTTCCTACTATTACCGAAAGACCTCCTCGAGATTTTGTTTTCAGTGAATACGGAGCAGGCGGCCCAGCCTTCACGCTAGAAGATGCTAAAAAACTCCCCAAATTACACGGAAAACAGGCTCTCTTGAGAACGGTGCAGTGGCGTGAGGCAGAACGAAGACGAAAGATGGTCCGTTCGAAACAATGGAAATTGGTATATGACCCTTTAGGCGGCGGGAATGAACTGTATAATGTGGTCGAAGATCCGAATGAATTCTGTAATCTTGCGGATAATCCTGAGTATCGTGAAACAGTCGAGAGTTTGAAAAATGAACTATTAAACTGGAGTATTGAGACCGAAGGCGGACCGGTAAAAACTCCCTTACCCGACCGGGACAAATATCAGATAGAAAAAATGAGCTCATATCCGTATAACTCCTAAGAAATTGTTGATAAACAAAACCCGGTTATTTCTAGTTGTTTTCCCTCCTTTTTTTCTTGACAGAATGGTAAGGTCATTGTAAAATGTGCCATATATGAAAAAATAAACCAAATAAGGAACAAACATGAATAAAAACCTTATGAAATTGGACAAGCTAATCCAATCTCAAGAGTCGATTTCGAAAAAAGAGTTCCCAATTCCCATAGAAGAACTGTGTGATAGATACGAGAAGCTTTATACCGGAGCAATTAATGATGTACTCCGTGAATATGTACTTATGAATCAGGCACTCCCTCCCCAGATCATCCCTCTTCGGGAAGAGATGAAAGTCGCCGGCATTGCTTTCACCATTAAAAGCTCTCCTAGCCCGGCAATAACCGGAGAGATGGAAACGAGGACTAAAATGCTCGATCAGCTGCATGAGCATGCTATATGTGTGTGGGATACGAGCGGTGATATAGAAAGCGCCCAATGGGGAGAAGTAATGACCGCGGCTTCCAAAAAAAAGGGGGCGCGGGCTGCTGTTATTGACGGAGGGTTGCGTGATACACACCAAGTACTGGCACAGAAATTCCCGGTCTTTTATAAATACCGTACTTCTAACGGCAGTCTGGGTAGATGTCTTATAACCGATTTCCAATGTCCTGTACGCATCGGCAAGACGCTTGTTTCCCCCGGTGATGTGATATTCGGTGATATTGATGGAGTGATCGTGATACCCCGAGATATTGCTTTTGATGTGCTCGAGAGAGCGGAAAAGATAAAGAACAACGAAAAAGAAATACGAAAATGGGTGGATGAGGGCGTTAGTGCTGAAGATGTAGTAAAGCGAGGCGGTTATTTTTAATGGAAGCTGCAGATAATTTGGAAAATAAAAAAGTTTTCGTAACAGGAGCATCCAGAGGCATCGGGCGGGCTATTGCGCTGGAAGCAGCGAAACTCGGTGCAGATGTTGCTGTTCACTATTCCAGTTCTAAACAGAAAGCAGAAGAAGTTGTCCGCACAATAGAAAAAACAGGCAGAAAAGCCGTTTGTATAGGTGGTAATTGGAATGATCCTCATGATGTCGAAGAAGCGGGAGAGAAGGCATGGGAAGCGTTCGGGCACATCGACATTTTGGTCAATAATGTTGGAATAAACATTAAAAAACATGTACTGGATTTCTCAATCGAAGAGTTCGACAAATTGTTTCAGGTAAATGTTCGGGGAGCATATCTCATAAGCAGGTTGGTCGCAAAAAAAATGGTGCAGAGAGGTATCGAAGGTCAGTTGTTTACGATCACTTCCGTCAATGCGTTAAACCCGGGTACAGGCCTTTCACTCTACGGGGGAACGAAAGCAGCACTGGATCTCATTATGAAAGGATTTGCATTAGAACTTGCTCCTCACAATATCAGAGTGAATACACTCCAGGTAGGTCCGGTAGAAACCGATATGAATGAGCCTGTTCTCAACAACCCGGAACTGCTCAACCATGTATTAAACGGAATACCGCTGCACCGTATGGCCTCGCCGGAGGAAATCGCAGGGTTGGTGTGTGCCTTGATTTCGCAGCGGGGGAGTTATATGACAGGCAGTTCGGTGTTAGTGGATGGCGGTCTACTTCTGTTGAAAGGATACTCTCCACCAAAACCGTACGGAGCAGATTAGTCGTTTTAGAAGTGTTTGATATATAGCTCGTTGAGCTATTGAAAATATTATAAAGGAGGAGTTTTATGAAAAAAGCTCTTATTTCTTTGGTATTGGGATTAGTGATGATAGCCTGTATGTTTGCAGGGGCACAGCAGGAAGAACCGCAGGAAGAAGGCGGAAAGATCGAACCGGTTACCATTAACTGGTTAACTCATCCCGTTATCTACGAAGTAACCGGGAAAGGGGAACTGTTTAAAGAGTTCACTGCCGAAACCGGAATAACGGTCGAAGTGACGACCTTCCCCGGACCTTCGTTGGCGGAGAAGATCCCGGCTGAGTTCATAGCGCAGAGTGACACATATGACGTTATAGAGTTTGCAGAAGCGTGGTGGACCTCAGACATGGGACAATATGTTGATGATTTGGAAGAGTGGAATAAAAAAAGCCCTCTTCCGGGTGAAGGTCTCTCAGATTTTCCCGCCGGTTTGGTACGTCAATTCAGAGTACCTCAAACGGACAGCGGAAAGATGTGTGGGCTTCCCCACCGGATGGGTGTCGACATCCTTTTTTACCGAACCGACCTTTTCGAAGAAGCCGGTATCGAGCCGCCTAGCGGTGTTAACACGTTGGAGGCATACTACAATGCTGCCGATAAAATGACCCAGGCTTTTAGCGGGGGCGGTACAGACGTCTATGGCGCAGTATTTCAGGGTGCAGCGCAACAATCAGGAGTTCGCGATTGGTATGATATGGCCTCGCCGTTCGGTGCGGATATTCTCGAGCCGCCCGACTGGGATGAAGCAGGCTTCAACAATGAAGCGGGTATAAACGCGCTTAGAATACGGCATAAAATGTACGAAGAAGGAATAGTCCCCGAAGGCGTTCTCGCCTGGCGTCATCTCGATGTCCGGGAAGTCATGGCCCAGGGAAAAGCCGCGCTTACTATTCTCTATGGCCCTTACTGGTCTGCAATGGAAAATCCCGAGACATCAAACGTCGTCGGTAAAATGGGCTATGGAGTACCGCCCCGCGACCCCGAGGTAGAAGATGCTTATTTTGTTCGGGGATGGGCTCTGTTTTTAAATAAATTCTCGAAAAAGAAAGATGCGGCCTGGGAGTTTATGAAGTTTCTCACCTCGACCGAATCACAGATCTATCAGGCAGTACAGCACGGAAATCCTCCGAGCAGATATTCCGTGTTCGAATCTGAAGAATACAAAGCAAAGGTGCCGACAGCAGCAGCCGTGGCTGAAGTCATGAAGTACGCTACCATTCTGCCAAACCATCCCGAGTTGAGCAAGGTAAACGATATTCTGGGAAAACACCTCAATATGGGAATCGCCGGGGATATGACTCCTGAAGAAGCGCTCTCAGAAGCTGAACGACAGATAAACGAATTGGTAAAATAGAATAGAATGTATTAAAAAAACGAAAGAAGGGGGCTGCCTGTTGCAGTCTCCTTCTCCTGTTCATTAAAAATAGTAATGCAAAGATAACTGAAAAAAGGAACCTGTAATGGTAGCTGATAGAAAGATTACTCCCTATATTCTAGTTGCTCCTGCGTTGGTAACACTTATTATGACCATCGGATATCCGATTGCCTACAACATGTACATAAGCTTTTTCGACTGGAGAATGATTCAATCCTCTACGCCGCAGAATTTTGTAGGATTGGGAAACTATATTAAGTTTTTTCAGAACCCCGATCTGTTTAATTCGTTTTTAATAACAATAAAGTACGCTTTCCTTGGTGTGGGGTGTGAATTTTTATTCGGATTTATTCTTGCAATCATATTATACGAAAAAGTATTCGGCCTCAAAGCGTTTCGCCTGATGTTTTTAGCCCCTATTATGGCTACCCCGCTGGTTGTAGGTTTGATCTGGAAGCTCATGTGGCACTCAGAGTTCGGAATTATAAATTATTTCATATCTTTATTAGGGCAGGATAATGTGGCTTGGCTTGCTCGACCTAATACCGCATTCTTCTCTATTGTTGTTGTCGAGATTTGGCAGCATACACCATTTGTGTTTCTTATTATTTTTGCAGGACTACAGGTGCTTCCCAAAGAACCGTATGAATCGGCAACCATCGACGGTGCAACGTACTGGAACAAACTCTTTGGCATAACGATCCCTCTTATGCGGGGGCCGATCCTTGTAGCGGTGATGTTCAGGATGATTTTTACTCTCCGCGTTTTTGATCAGATATATGCGTTGACGAGAGGCGGGCCGAGTGAAGCGACGATGGTAATGTCTCTCCTAATCTACCGGGAAGGCTTTGCAAGGTGGCGGCCCGGTTACGGAGCGGCAATGTCGATCATTCTTCTTTTACTTACCATTCTATTAACGTTAATAGTGATTAAAGCAATATATAAAAAGGAAGAAATATGAACGATGATCTTACATTGAGTCGGCAAAAACCCGCGGGAATGCAGTCCTATGCATTTCAATTGCATTTTTGGAAAATAATGAGAACGATTGTGGTGGGCCTCGCAGCTGTCGTTACTGTTTTTCCTTTTTTGTGGATGCTGATGATGTCCTTGAAAATACACAGGGACGCACTCACTATCCCCCCGCAATTTATTTTTCTACCCACGTTTAAAAACTACATTGTCGTTCTCTCTAAATTAGAATTCCTGCGTGGAATACTAAATAGTTTTGTCATTTCCGCCTCAACGATATTCGTATCCGTTTTCTTCGGGATGCTTGCAGCGTATGCAATTTCACGCTTTAAATTCGTTGGAAGTAGAACGATCCTCTACGGTATGCTTTTTACCAGAGTTTTTCCGCCCATTTCCATGGTCATTCCTTACTATTTGATAATACGGTCGCTCGGATTGTACGATACATATGTGAGTCTGGTATTGGCCTATCTATCGATAAATATTCCCTTAGTCACATGGCTTATCAAAGGATATATAGACTCACTTCCCCAGGAGATCGAGCATTGTGCAATGATCGATGGTTGTTCTAGGTTTCAGACAATTGTAAAAATCTCTCTTCCACTAATAGCCCCGGGTATTGTAGCCACAGGTATTTTTTCTTTGTTTGTTTCCTGGAATAATTTTCTCTTTCCTCTCATACTTTCCAGTAAACGGGCCAAAACCCTACCGGTATACATCGCAGAGTACGTAGGCACCACCGGAATTGCCTGGCCTCAGATTATGGCAGCTTCAGTCATAGCTCTTATTCCGGTAATTGTTTTTACATACATTGTTCAGCATAAACTGGTCCAGGGATTATCGGCCGGAGCGGTCAAGGGATAGAAACTGTCCTGAAAAACAGTAGGAGCGTCAGTCATGCAGGACTCAAATAAACCGAACATTCTCCTTTTTTTTTCCGAACAGTGGCGATCTGATTGTGTTGGGTATACTTCGAAAGATTCCGTTATAGAAACACCTTTTCTCGATCAGCTCTGCATTGAAGGAATTACTTTCACAAATGCATACTCGGCATGTCCAACCTGTATAGCCACCCGGGCGTGTCTTGCTACGGGTAAGAGCCCGAACAGCAACGGAAGAATCGGATATAAGGACGGTGTCCCCTGGAATTACGATAATACTCTTATGGAGTGCCTCCGAAATAGTGGGTATCAAACCATAAATTCCGGAAAGACCCACTTTTATCCGCCTCGTACAACAATGGGATTCGAACAGCTCTACCTCTACGATAATCAGGACCCGCCTAACAGTGATTACCATAGATGGCTTAAGAGAGAAACCGGCGATACGGTCAAGGATACGGCAGTAGAGATCAGTTCCAATTCCTGGCTCTGTCATCCCTGGGCCTACCCCGAATATCTCCATTCTACGAACTGGTGCATCGATACAGCAATTGACGCCCTCTCTCGGCGAGACCCACAGCGACCATTTTTTCTTCAGGTAGGATTTCACCGTCCTCATCCCCCCTTGGATCCGCCTCTTCAATTTTATACGCGATATGAGGATAAAACATTGCCTCCGGTACCTGTTGGAAACTGGGCGGAAAAATTCAATTTCCCGATCAAAAAAGTCGATGGAAAGTTCGGTAATTTAGCGGAGAATACGCTCGATAAAACACGCAAAGCGTACTACAGCCTGGTCACTCACGCTGATTACCATATCGGCCGGCTTATTCATTGGCTGCGGAGAGAGAAACTTCTCGATAATACGTGGATTATCTTTATCGCTGACCATGGCGAGATGTTAGGTGACCATCGGATGATGAGTAAAATTAATCCGTTCGAAGGGTCTGCTCATGTGCCATTTATCGTGAAACCTCCCGGGCCGCTTCAATTGGAAACGGATAGAACGATTGATTTTCCTGTAACCCACATGGATGTTCTGCCCACACTCTTAGATGTGGCAGGTATTGATAAACCCGGGGCAATAGAAGGAAGCAGTCTTGTCCCGTTCTTGAAAAACAGCGCGGATAAAGCAGCATCCGGGCAAAATAGAGCGTTTATCCACGGAGAACACGCACCCGGTGAGGGCAGTTCAAGCGGCTGGCAGTATGCTACCGACGGAAAAGAGAAGTACATCTGGGATTCGGTTTCCGGTGATGAATACTTTTTCGATCTGGTGAAAGATCCCCAAGAGCTCCACAATAATGTCAACGATAACGAACATAGAGATCGGGCAGCCATGTGGAGAGATCGGATTATCGATATTCTAAAAAACCGTCCCGAAGACGGACTTACCGATGGAAAAGTCCTTTTCCCCGGGAAAAAACTCCCCCCGGTCAAGAAACCGTTGGTATTGGAATAAGTGATGCACACATCAGCACTGTCACATAAAGAACGGGTCTCATTGGCCCTTGACCACCAAGATACGGACAGACCCCCTCTCGATCTCGGCGGAACTAATTTTACTTCTCTGGTGTGGGGGGCTTTTCAAAACCTTTCACATAATCTGGATACAGGCAAGGAGTGTGTGTTTTACAGTGAAATCTCCCGTACCTGTATCCTTCCAGAACCTCTTTTAAAAATGTTCGATATAGATTTTCGGGGCGTTACCTGGAGAAAATCTGATTCGGTTTCAGGTAACTACTATTATGAAATTCAGACCCACCCCTTAGCAAAAGCAACAAACGAAGAGGAAATAACCGAATACAGCTGGCCGGATTTCACCCCTACCGCTATCTATGAGGGAGTAAAGGAACGGGCAGGAAAACTCGGTAAAAGCGACTATTCAATTATAGGCACCTATGCAATGAACAGTCTATTCGGGCTGCTCTGGATACTGCGTGGAATGGAACAGTTTCTTATGGATCTGGCGTTGAAACCTGATTTTGCTTATCTATTGATCGAAACAGTATTTGCGGTCCAGAAGCAGAAAATGGTACGTTTTCTCGAACAGGCTGGAGATTTCTTAGATGTGTTCTGCCTATGCGGAGATTTGGGGACACAGCAGTCCCTCCTTATTTCTCCGGAGATGTTTCGAACCCATCTAAAACCATTCTACAAAGATATTATAGGTACAGCGAGAAATTATACGAAGGCAAAACTATTTTATCACTCCTGCGGGAATATTATTGACCTCTTAGAAGATTTTATTGAGTGCGGTATCGATATAATAAACCCTGTTCAGGTTTCAGCTGTGGGTATGAATCCTCTCCTAATGAAAAAACGGTATGGTGATAAAATAGTTTTCTGGGGAGGAATCGATAGTCAGGATGTCCTGCCCAACGGATCGGAACAAGATGTGCGTGAAGAAGTAAGGCTTCGGATAGAGCAAATGAGTGAAAACGGAGGGTATGTAGTGGCACCGGTACATAACATACAGTATGATGTCCCTCCGCAAAATATTGCCGCACTCTATAATGAGGCAGTTACAAGATAGAAAAAAATGAGCCATAAACATAAAATAAAGATAATCGGAGAGGGGCTGCAGTTCCCGGAAGGCCCGGCATTCGATCCCGAGGGGAACCTCTGGTGTGTTGAGTTGAAAGGAGAGGGACTGGTAGCTTTTAACAGGAGTGACGAGATCGATTTACGCAGAATCCCGACCGGAGGCGCTCCAAACGGTTTGACTTTTGATTATAATGGACGCGCACTATTCTGCGATTCGGATCAAAACAGTGTACGAATCTATGATCCATCGGACGGCAGTTTAGAAGTTATCATAGCTACCTTAGATACTTTTAACGGAAAACCGCTTGATAAACCGAATGACCTCGCATTCGATTCGATCGGTAATCTATTGTTTACCTGCCCGGGTAATTCACGCACCGAACCGACCGGATATGTCTGCTGTGTAACTATGGAAGGTGAGATATCCGTTATTGCGGACAGCCTCTACTTTCCCAACGGTTTGGTTTTTTACGACGAGGAAACGCTGGTCATCGCCGAGACCTATAGGCACAGATTGTGGATTGGTAAGTGGGACCCGAATGTAAGGATATGGAAGAGCCCCGGGATATTGGCCGAAGTTGGCGGACCGATCGGCCCTGACGGTATGGCGGTGGGTGAAGATGGGCTTATTTACACGGCGGTTTTCGGTACGGCTTCAATAAAGGCAGTGAGCACGGGAGGAGAAATCGTGCGCGTGATTACACTGCCGGGCGAATGCCCGACAAATTGCGCCTTTGATCCTTCAGGGGAATTGGGTCTCGTCGTTACTGAGGCGGAGAAAGGGCTGCTTTTAAGCATTACGGGTGTGGTACACGGCAGAAAATTATTTGACGGGAGGCAAAATGTATGAAATTGACACTGCTGCTCGATCCTTATCCTGATACCAAATGGGAGCTTGCCGGACAAATAGGGGTAACACACGCAGTAACAAAAATTCCGCAGCACCCGGTTAAAATAAAAGGAACTGCCGATGTGCCTCCTTGGGAATATCTCCCCTTGCTGCATCTCAAGAACCGCTTTTCGGATGCAGGTATTGAGCTTGCGGGGCTCGAGGGAGACCAGTTCGATATGCAGCGGATAAAGCTGGGAAAACCGGGAAGAGACGAGGATATCGACCGGTTTTGTGAGTTATTGAGAAACATGTCCCGAGTGGGAATAAACCTCTTCTGTTATAATTTTATGGCACAGTTCGGCTGGCTGCGCACATCGATTTCAACTCCAACCCGCGGTGGAGCTTTGACTTCGCGGTTCGATTATGATCAGGTAGAAAACGCACCTGTTACTACCGCGGGTCCGGTTTCCGTACAACAACTCTGGGAGAACTTTGAATATTTTCTAAAAAAGATCGTTCCGGTAGCTGAAGAATACCGCGTGCGGTTGGCCCTCCATCCGGATGATCCCCCATTATCACCGCTGCGCGGTATGGCGAGAATATTCACATCGGTAGATGCTTTCACAAAGGCAATCACTATGGTCCCTAGCCCCTACAACGGCATCACATTCTGCCAGGCTACTTGCTTTGCAATGGGAGAAGACCCATATAAGGCTGCAACATTTTTTTTAGAACAGGACAAACTGTTTTTCGCTCATTTTCGTAATATCAAAAAAACAAAGGAAGGATTTATGGAAACCTTCCATGATGATGGTGATATCGATATGGCCCGGATGATGAAAGTCTACAAAGCCGGCGGATTCAGAGGACCGATAAGACCTGACCACACACCCACTTTAGCCGGAGAAACAAATGATAGCCCGGGTTACGGAATGCTCGGACGTCTACATGCCGTGGGGTTTATGCAGGGTATCCTCCAGGCTCTTCAAAGCGGAGAAGAGAATTGATGACAAGCAGAGAACGGGTACTGACCGCAGTTGAACACAGGGAACCGGACAAGTTGCCTGTTGATCTAGGCGGGACGGGAGGAACTACACTTACGGGAGGGGCGTATGCAAAACTTAGGAATGCTTTATCGCTACCTCCAAAACAAAACGTATTTACCAATCGATACGCGCAAATCGTAGAGATTGATGATGATATCCTTAACCAATTACAAATCGATACCAGAGGAGTGTACCCGCTGACAGGGAAAAACTGGTCTTTTACAGAAAAAGCAGAGCAGTACCGAGAGAAGGGATTCCCGGTCTGTTTGGGAAGAACATTCGGTTACGGCATTCTCCATACAGGTACGAGGTTGTTAGGTTACGATGACTACTTTACGAAAATGCTTTTGGAACCTGAACTGGTAGACCGGTTCAGTGAGCGGCTCCTTGAAGAGAAGCAGCGGTTCTACGATACGGTATTAACCGAATTGGGTGACTGCATCGATATTGTCTGGGAACTCGATGATTTAGGGACCCAGCGGGGAGCACTGATCGACCCTGAACTGTACAGGAGCAGAATTAAACCGTTTCACAGGCGTTTGTTTTCATACATAAAAGAGAAAGCCCCTCACATTAAAATTTTGTTCCATTCTTGCGGCAGTATTCGGGAAGTTATTCCGGATCTGATCGAAATTGGAGTAGAGATTCTCAATCCTGTACAGACGAATGCTGAAGGAATGGATTTTGTGGGACTAAAGCAGGAGTTCGGAAGTGAGCTTACCTTCTGGGGTGGAGGAATAGAAACCCAAACGGTTCTCCCTAACGCTACGGCGGATGAAATCAAAGATACTGTCAGAAGGAGGGTTGAAATACTTGGTCCGGGAGGAGGATTCGTGTTCGCTACCGTACACACCATCCAGGACGATGTCCCTCCTGAAAATATTTTGGCTCTTTTCGAAGCCCTGGACGAATATCGATAATAACGGTTAAATAATTACGATACATGTAGAAAAAGGAGACAACATGAGCAGTAATACTGAGTTTTTGAAGAAACTTACAGATATCGTAGGAAACGGAGCGATCATGACCGACTCCGGAGAAATGGAACCGTATTCGCACGACGAATCGGCCACCGAGGAGTTCAACACCATGCCGGCGGCGGTGGTGCGTCCGGAGAGCACCGAACAGGTGGCATCCATTGTGGCGGCCTGCGCTGCAGAGGGAATACCGGTAACCCCACGGGGCGGCGGTACGGGGCTTGCCGGAGGGTGCATCCCGGCTTCAGGGGGGATCGTCCTCTCCCTCGAACGGCTTAACAGCCGGATCGATGTGGACCCTGAAAATATGAGTGTTACCGCGGATGCCGGGGTTTCTCTCGAACAGCTCTACCACGCGGTAGAAGAGGAAAACCTCTTTTTCCCCCCGCATCCGGGCGATGAGAGTGCAATGCTCGGCGGCGTCATTGCGGCAAATGCAGGCGGTGCGCGGGCTGTCAAATACGGGACGGTCAAGCAGTTCGTACGGGGGCTTACCGTTGTTACCGCGGACGGGAAGGTGCTAAAGCTCGGGGGCAACCTCTTGAAATCCTCCACCGGCTATCATCTGCTCGATCTTATGATCGGCTCGGAAGGGACCTTAGGGATTATTACGAGTGTGACCCTCTCCCTCCTCCCGAAACCGGGTATTACCGAAACGCTGGTCATCCCCTTTGAAACGGTTGACGAGGCGATCTCCTCAGTACTTCCCATCTTCAAACTCGGTATCATACCTTTCGCTGTAGAGTTTATCGAACACACCACCATCCGGTGCGTGGAACGGCTTCTCGAGAAGAGCTGGCCGGTCCGGTCCGGTACTGCATCGCTTCTCATTATTTTAGACGGACCGGATGAGGAACAGGTATTAGCCACTGCCGAGAAAATCGGGGAAGAGCTCGAAAACCGCGGTGCCCAGGACATCCTCTTAGCCGAGCAGCGGGAGAAACAGGCGGACATCCTCGAGATGCGGAGTATGATCTACGAAGCGCTCCGCCCGGGAGTAGGAGAGCTCTACGACGTGTGCGTACCCCGCTCGGAGATTACGGGCCACGTCCACTTTATCCACGAGCTCGAAGATACGTACGGTGTCCCGCTTCCTACCATCGGTCACGCTGCAGACGGTAATCTCCACTCCCATGCCATGAAAT
>CAZKZZ010000079.1:0-15749 GCA_964557375.1 uncultured Spirochaetales bacterium
AACCAAAAACTTCAAGGCTTCTTGCAAAAATAACCGATTTTTGCAAGAAGCACAGTGGATCGGGGCAGGTGAAACCTAAGGGCAGGCCAAATCAGCCTAAGAGAAAATCTTCGAGGGACTGCACCGCCCGGTTGAGCGGCTCCTGTTTCAGTTTGAAATATTTTACCCCGTCCCGCCGTTCTTCTTCGACAATATCCGCTTGTCGGAGAATGGCAAGGTGTCTCGAGACGGTTGCGCCGGTTATACCGAGCCGGGAGGAGAGCACTTTCCCGTACACCGGTTTATGGATGATCTGCCGCAAGATTTCCACCCTGGTCGGATCGCTCAACGCCTTGAAAATTTCTACAAAATCTTTCGGTTCCGCACCGCCCCGTAATGACCAGTTGATATTGAACATGAGGGCGATCGTATCATCGACCGTGCAGATGATATTGTCATGGTGAAGGAAGTATGAAGGGATAAAGAGGTGCCGTGCATACGGCTTCTTTTCCATGTAGGACCCTCTTATCTCGACCATCACCTCAAAGGGGTCGTCCCGTTCCAATTTTTCCTCTACCATGGCCAGTGCCGACTCATAAGCAGGCTTCAGTTCGTTGAATTTGTCCCAGAACAGGTCAGTATTCAGATCGTCGAGCAGGACGGCTAAATCCTCCCGATACTCTTCCGCCCGAAAAAGTACATACTCGATCGTTTTTTTGTCACCCCCCGCAATCCAGGAAAGATTATCGTAGAAATCGTTGAATAACGCAGGATTTTTTCTGATTGCAGCGAGCTTTTCTTTAGGGGTTTCATGGTTGAAGTTTATAAAAAGAAACTCTTCGATATCCATTGCGAGAAGGCGCTCTCTGAACACATCAGGCTCGCTGAACTCTTCAAGGGCGAGTGAAAACTCGAGATGAGACATCCCCGGCCAGTTCTGGGTCGAAAGGATGTTTACCGTCTGTCTGCTTCTCTCGGAGAGCTTCGATTCGAGACCCTTGGACAACACGGGGTCGAACCGCTTATGCCGCTCCCGGCAGATAAAGTGCATGGCGGAGAGCAGTTCGACGACGGGAGATACAAGACAGACGGTGGTATCGTCTTCTTCCCGGTGGGGTACATCGACAGGCATGTCGGTATGGTATCATATAATAAGCAAATTAGCCAATTCAGTTTTTCGCATTTGCGTATGATTCTCTCACCCAGCTGTCCAGTGTCCCTGCAGGGTCGGTGATAACGGCTTTGGGCAGCTCAAACGACTGCTGTCCGGTTGTTTTTGTAATAAGGTTCAATCCGTATTCATAATCTTTGAGCAGTACTTCACATATCTCCTGCGGGTTCTTACCGGTCTTTTCACTCTGTTCGATAAGAAGGTCTTCGGCCTCCTTGCTAAAATGAATCCGGATACCGGTGGTCTGTTCGAATTGCTGTTCATACTGGCGCAGATACTCGTAGAGGACAGTTTTCTCTCCATATCCTTCATCCTCGAGGAGCAGTTTTTTTTCTTTATACGGATTTTCGACCAATTCCTTGGTTACAACGAAATGCTTGATGTCTGTCGACGGCAGCTCATATTTAAAATCACGAAGTATTTTCTCGCAAATGGTGGCCAGTCCGCGTGCACCGGTCTGTTCCTCAGCGGCCCGTTCAGCGATTGCCTCGAGCCCTTCATCGGAGAAGAGGGCGTCTACACCGTACGCCTCAAAAGTCTGTTTGAACTGTTTAATTATAGAGCCCTCCGAATGCTTCATGATAGAGAAGAGATGGTCTACCGAGAGCTCATGGCAGACGGAATGGACCGGGAGTCTCCCGATAAACTCCGGTTCGAATCCATACTCTACGAAATCAGTGGAGCGGATTGAATCGAGAAACTCGGCATTTTCCTCTCTGGAAGCTACATCCACCCCGAATCCGATGCCGCGCTTGCCGATCCGCTCTTTCACGATTTCTTCGAGCCCATTGAACGCACCGCTTACGATAAAGAGGATGTGTTTTGTATTGATCGTTTTTTTGTCTACTTTCCCCTTTTTCTGGTACTCCATGAGGGCCTGAAATTGAGAAGTCATGTCCATAGAGGACTTAAGCGGTACTTCGGTCTCTTCCATGAGCTTCAAGAGGTTCATCTGTACACCTCGCCCACTTACGTCTCTTCCCTGGATGTTTTTCGGGGTCGCTAATTTATCGATTTCATCGATATAGATAATACCGTTTTCAGCCAAACCGACATCGTCGTCCGCTTTGCTTACGAGCTCCCGAACGAGATCTTCTACATCTCCGCCCACGTACCCGGTTTCACTGAATTTGGTGGCATCCGCTTTGACAAAGGGCACACCGATGAGTTTGGCAATATGTTTTATCAGATAGGTCTTTCCAACACCGGTTGGGCCGATGAGAATGACGTTCTGTTTCGCGTAATCTTCGCACTCCGCCGGGCCGCTGCACCTCGAGATGTGGTTGTAATGATCACACACCGCGATAGAGAGCACTTTTTTTGCTTCTCTCTGCGCAATAACAAACCTGTCGAGATATTCCGTAATATCTTTCGGTTTGAGATCGAAAGAAAGATCTGCCGGTTCGGCCTTCTTGTTTTCCTCATCTCCGGATGTGGCCTCTTCTACCGGTTTCGCCGAGACCGAGATGTCGGCTCCCGCCCCATATTTATTTTTTATAAAATTCTCGATGTCCGAGATAATTTCTTGGGGATTATTATACTTCTTGCTGTTTTGTTCCATAGTATTCCTCAGGTATAATGTAAGAATATTCCAGGCGAGAAACAAGTTTTGATGGATTAGAAATTCCTCACGCCCATTTTCCCCGCGGAATAAAGTGAGTTGATTTATCTCACCTTTATCATTACGATTTGTGTAGTGGTGGCGTAATTTATGAAAAAGGACCAGCGAGTAGAGATTGTCAAACTCCTCTTTCCGTTTCTGGGGACACTTACCGCAGTCATCATTCTCGTTTTTGCGATAATCATTCCGAAATCAAAAGATATTCATTTCAGCCATCAGAAGGAGTTTATCGAACAATATACCGAGATGGCGGTCTCGATTTTGGAGGACCATAACGAATTGGCTGAAAGGGGTGTTTTTACCGCCGAAGAATCCAAGGAATTGGCTCTTAACCACATTAGAGAATTACGTCACGGAAGAGATGAAAAGAACTATTTTTGGATAATCGATACCCGGCCCGTTGTCATTATGCATCCCTACCGGACCGACATGGAAGGAATGGACGTCTCCGATTATCAGGACAATGAGGGGACGCATCTGTTCAATGAAATGGTCGAACTGGCGGAAGAGAAAGGGGAAGGATACGTTTCCTACTACTGGCAGTTCAAGGACCAGCCCGAAATTGTCGCGGAAAAACTCTCCTATATCGAATTGTTCGAGCCGTGGGGCTGGATAATAGGGACGGGGCTCTATCTCGAAGAGACCTACAAACAAATCTCTTCGCTTATCAGCTCGATTACGATCATCTCCCTTATCGTGTTATCAATTATTCTGGGGTTGAGTGTGTATCTGCTCCGTCAGGGTTTCTTTATTACCAGGACGAAATATGAATTGGTAGACAAACTATTTGAAAGTGAAAACAAATATAAGTTTCTCGTCGAGTACTTGAACGAAGGGATCGTGGTCATCGACAGCGACGGTACCATTTCTTATGTAAACGATAAACTGTGTTACATGCTCGGATACACGCGGGATGAAATGGTAGGTACAAATATGTACCGGTTTTTCGATGAGGAAAACGGAGCTGTTCTTCAGGCCCAATTCGAGGCGCGAAAAAATGGAGCTGAACAGCCCTATGAGCTGAGTTGGAAGACCAAACAGGGAAATACCCTTTCCACGATTGTTTCACCGAAACCGATCCAGGGACGGGACGGAGATTTTCGAGGCAGCTTTTCGGTAATTACCGATATTACCCGGCAAAAGACCACTGAGCTCGAACTGCAATCTGCGATAAACCAGAAGAACAGCCTCTTGCGGGAGGTCCACCACCGGGTCAAGAATAATCTTCAGCTCATATCCAGCCTTCTCAATCTGCAGAAGGGAAAGTTCGAAGATCCTCTTATTACAGAGGCCATCACCGATTCCCAATTGCGGGTCCAGACCATGGCCAATGTGCATGAACTGCTCTACCAGAGTGAAAATTTCGACAGAATCGATATGAAAGATTTCGTAGAGCAGATCTCTTCCAACCTCAAGTCAACCTACCTCACCGATGCTTCGCTGGTTACGATTTCGATCAGTATTGACAATGTTCATCTCCGGGTAGAACAGGCCATCCCCTGCGGGTTGATCCTCAACGAGCTACTCTCGAATTCACTCAAATACGCGTTTTCGGAACTATTGACCGCGGACCAGCCGGCGGAGAATACCGTCACCATAGAGATGAAGCGGGAAGACCGCGGCGTTGTGCTCCGGGTGGCCGATAACGGGGTCGGCTTGCCGGAAGGTGCCTCTTTTGAAGGTGAGGAGACTCTGGGACTCAAGCTGGTTGCTCTTTTGAGCGAGCAGCTCGAAGGGTCCGTATCAGTCGATGGCAACGGCGGGGCCGGTGTCGGTAGGGTTGGGGCGAAATTTACGATTACATTTCCGAATAAACTCGTGTAGGAAAGCGGATGCCGCAGGGCCGAGGGGTTCTACGCCCTATACCCGCTCGTTACTCGTCCTTTACTCACCTTCGTGAGGATAGTCGAGATCGACCCGGTTTTTGCTGCGGCTTACACCGTTCGGTACGATGCAGAGAAAACCTAACGGTTCGTCTCCTGTCTGTTTGAGCTGATGCCGTTCGTTCGGTTCGATCAAGAACGCGTCCTTCGGCCGCAGGGTGTATTCACGGTCTTCTATCACGACGATACCGCTGCCCCGTACGATGAACACTTCATGTTCATAATCATGCAGGTCGAGGGTAGTGACCGCACCGTTATCGAGTTCGAAATAGCGCATTTCGAAGTTGGGCGCCCCGAACTCTTCTAAAATAGGATACCGGATGGTTACTCCTTCTTGATAACTTTTGTTTATTCCCTTTTCAGGAATGTCTTCAATGTTTATTTTGTACATTTGCGTCCTTCTTCGGTATTCAGGTTACTCTTCGAACAGTTCGAGAACATCATCGGCCGAGCCGGCTGTTTTGAGGGATTTCAGGACTGCCGGTGATTGGCACAACCGGGCAATCTCGGAGAGGATTTCTACGTGCTGGCCCGGCTGGTTAGGAGGAGCTAGCATTAGGAAAAAGATGTAAGACGGCTCACCGTCCATCGCCTCGAAATCTACGCCGCCGGGGGAAACACCGATGGAGACCGTTATGGAGTCGACCGAATCTGTCTTGGCATGGGGGACGGCGATCCCCTGTTCGAGCCCCGTACTCCCCTGATTTTCTCTGGCAATGAGGTCGTCTACCGCTTGGTCCGGGTCTTTGACTTTACCTGCCTTATCCAGCACGTCTACCAGTTCCTTCAAAATATCGACCTTGTCTTTCGAAGTAATGGGAACTTTTATGATATCTTTATCAACTAAATCTACAAGTGTCATATCGTCTACCTCAATAGTGTATTTTTTCGGTTATGTCAACTCTTTTCAGGTCAACTCCTCGAACATGTCCCATACCATGTCCGGATCTTTAACAATGAGGACCGGACACGGTACGGACCGCATGGCCCGTTCGGCCTCATTATAGAACTCATCCCGGCGGCTCCGTACGTGGGATATTTCACCTAAAAGCAGCAGATCAATATCCTGTTCCTTTACGATCCGTTTTACTTCGGTCGGAACGTTCCCGCTGCACTTTTCCATTTTTATTTCTACGTTCTTGGATTGGGCAAGCTTTTGTACATGGTTGAGATACCGCTCGGCATCTGCTTCCAAGTCCGATCGGTACTCTTCCTGTTCCACCTGCAGAAATATTTTTGTTCTCACCAACTCATCGAGCGCCCTTGTGTTGACGATATAAAGAGCGGTGAGACTGGCATCGGTGTACCTGCTCAAACAAATACCGTACTGGGCCGCAGTTATCGACTCTTCGGTCCCGTCGATGTAAACCAACATATGTTCAATTGGTTTCTTCATAGAGCGACTCCTTCTTTTTCTCGAGCCTTTCTTTTACCATTTTCATAAGTATAAACATCTCCCTTTCATTCTCTTCTAATCTGTTCTGTATGTACGCTACAGATTCTTCCAAATCGGGAATGGCAATTTTCTCGAGTGCATTGACTTTTCGTATCGTTTTTCTCACTTCTCTGGCCAGCCTCATAATCGAAACTTTCAGTTCCGCCAGCCGGCCCATGATTTTCAAGGTTTCTTTAAAATGTTCCACCGTCAGGTCGGTCCAGAAACTGGTCCCTCCGGGGCTGTAGTAGGGCGGATTTTCCGCGAAATCGGTATCCACCACGGGCAGATTTACTCCCATCACCTTTCTCTGGTTCAGTTGTATCTCCGACTGGATGTTGACAGCACTGGAGAGGCTTACGAATTTCAGCTTTCCGCTGTGGAGGACAGACTCTTCGAACGATTGAAACGCCTGTTTAAGCGATTCTTCCGCCTGCGACTGGATGTCGACGGCCTGGTCTACGAGATTGAGCAGCTCATTGACCAGGATGTTCCGCTTCTGGTCGAGGAGCTCGTAGCCGAGCTGCGCGAACTTCAGTTCCTGTTTCAGTTTGAGTAGATTTGTTTTTGTCGGCGCTACTTTTGCCATTGCTCTACCGTTCCTTCTGTATAAGCTCCGTCCCTATTGATCGTCGCTACTGACCGCTATTAACCGTAAAACTCTTCGAGTTCCTCTTCCGTGACCCGGTGGAGTTCCTCCGCGGGCAGACGCTTCAGGGCCTGCCAGCCCAGTTCGAGGGTCTCTTCTACCGTCCGTTCCTCCCGTTTTCCCTGAGAGATAAACTGCTTTTCGAACACATCGCCGAATTCGAGATACTGGTTGTCCAGCGGAGTAAGCTCTTCTTCCCCGATGACTGAAGCGAGGTTTCGAACATCTTTTACGTAGCTGTACGCTGCGAAAAGCTGGCTCGCCAGATGGGGATGGTCCTTCCTGGTCATCCCTTCACCGATCCCGTCTTTCATCAGCCTGGAGAGGGAGGGAAGACCCGCAACAGGAGGATAGATGTTCCTGCTGTGCATCTCCCGTTCAAAGACGATCTGTCCTTCGGTGATATACCCGGTCAGGTCTGGGACCGGGTGTGAGATGTCGTCGTTGGGCATAGTAAGAATAGGAAGCTGGGTAATCGAACCGGTGGACCCGGTGATAATACCCGACCGCTCGTATATCTCGGCGAGATCGGAATAGAGATATCCGGGATATCCCTTTCTCGAGGGGATCTCACCCCGCAGAGTCGAGATTTCACGCAGTGATTCACAGTAATTGGCCATATCGGTCATAATTACGAGAACGTGCATGTTCTCGTGATAGGCGAGGTGTTCTGCCAGGGTAAGCGCGGACCGGGGGGTCATGAGCCGCTCGATGGATGGGTCATCGGCCAAAGAGAGAAACAGGGCAACGTTTTCCAGTACTCCCGTCTCCTCGAAAGAGTGGATAAAGAATTGGGCCACATCGTGTTTTACCCCCATAGCGGCGAAAACAACGGCAAAATCACTCTCTCCCCCGAGGATTTTCGCCTGCCGGGCGATTTGTGCGGCCAGGTCGTTATGGGGGAGCCCGTTGCCTGAGAAAATAGGCAGTTTTTGGCCGCGGATTAGGGTGTTCATCCCGTCGATACCGAAATACCGGTTTGAATAAAATCCCTCGGATATTCACGGGCGGTGGGATTGATCGGTTTTCCGTTTACATCCAGTTCCGCCTCACCGACCGGTTCGGGACCACCGTCGAGCGGCGTACCCAGACCGTTGAACACGCGCCCCAGCATCTGCCGGGTAACCGGTACGGTAAGCGGTTCTCCCTGAAAGCGGACCCGGGACTCGGGAAGGCTAAGCCCGGAGGTCCCTTCGAAGATTTGAACGATTACTTCCCTCTCTGAAGTGTCGAGGACCATGCCCAGACGGGCGTGTCCCTCCTTGTCCACACACTCGACCAGCTCCCGGTACCCCACCGGGTGGGTCTTCCGCACGAAAATGAGCGGGCCGTCTATCCGGTGGACCCCCAAATATTCCCTGCCGGCGCGCAGTTCTTTTTCCAAAGTTTTTTTCCGGGTCTGTGGTTGGTCAGGCATAAATCGACTCCAGTTGATCTATAGAGCGTTCCAGCCGGGCTGTCAGTTTATCGAGTTTCTCGACTTCGTCATTGGCAATACTGAATTTCATCTTGACGATGTCCTGATACACTTTCATCCTCCGAAGTTTTACCAGGGTGGCACCCTTCTTGATGCTCGCACTCCCCCGCCGCCAGTACTCAACGATAATGTGGAGCATCTTCAGCTGTTTCTCCACCGTGGAATACCGGTCGATATCGTCGAAGGCGTTCTGCTGGAGAAACGCGTTCTTGAACAGGTTGCACACATCGAGGATAAACCGCTGGCTGTCAGGCAGTGCATCCGGTCCGACGAGCTTCACCACCTGCTGCAGCCTCACTTCCCGCTGGAGCAGCTCCATGATTTCCCGGCGGTCCTCCTGCCATTCCGGTCCGGCGTTCTCCTCCCACCATTCGGTCACGTCTTCCAAGTATTCACTGTAGCTTTCCAGCCATGAGATGGCAGGATAATGGCGGGCATTGGCAAGCTGGCGGTCTAAGCCCCAGAAACAGCGGACGAACCGTCTGGTGTGCTGGGTGACCGGTTCCGAAAAATCACCGCCCGGCGGAGAGACCGCCCCGATAATAGAAACTGAACCTTCTTTATCGGAGAGGGTCTTCATGTAGCCTGCCCGTTCGTAGAACTCGGCGATTCTCGTGGGAAGGTATGCCGGAAATCCCTCTTCTGCGGGCATCTCCTCCATCCGTCCGGAGAGCTCCCGGAGCGCTTCCGCCCATCGGGAGGTGGAATCCGCCATGACCGCAACGTGGTAACCCTGGTCCCGGAAGTACTCGGCTAAAGTCACACCTGTGTAGATGCTTGCCTCCCGTGCGGAGACCGGCATGTTGGAGGTGTTAGCAATAAGGATGGTCCGGGCCATGAGACTTTTCCCCGTCCGGGGGTCTACCAGTTCGGGGAACTCGGTGAGTACATCGGTCATCTCATTGCCCCGCTCGCCGCAGCCGATGTAGACGATAATCTCCGCATCACACCATTTAGCGATCGCGTGCTGGGTCATGGTCTTGCCGGTACCGAATCCTCCCGGAATTGCCACCGTACCCCCTTTTGCTACAGGAAAAAGCGTGTCGATTACCCGCTGCCCGGTTATGAGCGGAATCGCTAAGGGGAGACGTTCCGCGGTAGGCCGGGGCGTCCTGATGGGCCAGCGCTGGATCATGGTGAGTTTTCGGCTGCCCTGCTCAGTTTCGATCTCCGCAATCTCTTCTTCTACGGAATAATCCCCTTCGTCTGCAATGCGTACGCATGTACCGGCTACATCGTGCGGGACCATGATTCTGTGCTCTATACTTTCGGTCTCTTGGACGGTACCGATTACAGATCCGCCTGTTACCGTGTCACCCTCGGCAGCTGCCGGCACAAAATGCCAGCTCGACTCCCGTTTAAGGGGCGGGACAACAACACCCCGTTCGATAAACTGCCCCGATTTTGCCAATACCTCGTTCAAGGGGCGCTGGATACCGTCGTATATCGTCCCGATGAGCCCCGGCCCGAGTTCTACACTCAGCGGCATACCGGAGCCGTAGATGGGGTCACCCGGGGCGAGCCCGGTCGTATCTTCATACACCTGGATAATAGCGGAATCGCCCTGCAGTTTGATAATCTCGCCTATGATACGGTCCTCTCCGACCTGTACGAGTTCGAGCATGATTGCATCGGTTATTCCCGCGGCTTCAATTACCGGTCCGTTTACTCGAGATACATTTCCAATTCGTCGTTCCATTATTCTTCGCCTTCACCATAGAGAGTGCGGTAGATCATTCTGCGGATTTGAGCGTGGTTTCTGTGGATACGGGATTCGATCAGATTATTATATTCGAGCCTTCCGTCTTTTGAACGGGCAACTACCCCCTGGTCGCGGGCGGGCTGTTCGTCTATTTCTATTGTGACCGACTTTCCATGATCGTTTTGTATCTCTTTTTCGATCGCCCCGATCAGATTTTTGGTAATAAACTGCTGCTCACGCTCGGATGTCGAAAGCACAGCCGTATCCGTATCCAGTCCTAATACAGCTTCTTTAATCCACCCTTTTAGGTAATTCGGGTAGTCATCGTCTTTGATCATCTGATGACACTTCTCCCGGACCCTGGAAAGTATATTGTTTACCTGATCTTCTCTGTGCCGGAGCCTGATCCGCTTTTTCTGGAGCTCAATCGCCGAGGCATTATTTTGTTTCAACTGCTCGATGCGTGTTGCGGCACGCTCCTCCGCTTCCCTGCGGATACGGTCTGCTTTCCCTTTGGCACTCTCTTTTTTCTGTTCCGCGGTTTTCTCAGCTTTCTCGAGCTCCGCTTCCGCTTCTTCTTCCGCGTGATGCCGTATCTGGGACAACAGCTTTTCTTTGCCCACTTCCGTCTCAGGTGTAAACTCGGCTTTAGTACTATTCTCTTTTTTTGCTTTACTCATGGGTTTATCCGTTTATCACAATTTTATGCCGATCGCTTCGTTTACCATCTCCCTTAAGCCCGGTCTATTGGGGTCCCTCCCTTCCCGGCCCGGGATCTCCACAATAAGGGGAAACCGCTCGGAAAACAGATACGTGTCTACCGTTTCTCTAATCAAATCAGCACTTTTTTCGGTGATGATGATGATGCCCACTGAATGATCTTTCAGGACGGCTTTGAACGCCTCCTCCGCCTGGTCCGCGGTTTCCACGGTCCGGCCCTCTACGCCTACCATTCCGAAACCTAACACTGCATCTTCGTCACCTATAATAAAATATCGCACGTTATATGTTTCCGCTTATACTTTTCCTAGTATCATCAATGCCGTAATAAATCCAAAAACGACCAGCCCTTCCGCGAGAGCAATGAATATGAGGGCCTGGCTGGCGATTTCCGGTTTTTCCGCAATTGCCCCCATAGCTGCTGAACCCACATTCCCGATTGCAATACCGGCGCCGATAGCCCCGAAACCGAACGCTACCGCTGCTCCGATGAGGGCAAACTTGATTACCTGAGCACGGTTTTCCGGTATCTCCGATAATTCCGCTCCTTCCGTCTCCTGGGCAAACAGATTACCTACACTCACTAAGGAGAGCATACCCAGTACCATGGCCAGTATGATAACACTCATCCCTACTCGACGTTTAAACAGTTTGACATGATTTTGCATGTGTGCCTCCATCTTAGGTATGTTTCAGGGATACCGGCGAATACGCAATGCCGGAGCCTGAGAAATATTTTGAGAAAAACTCGTAATAGTTCAACCGCAGGGACTGAATTCCTGCGGACAATCCTTCCAGTACAATAACGAGAAGATTACCGAGAATCAAAATGATAATCGATCCTATTGAATATCCCTCGGGTGTGATCATGCGTGCAATCTGAAAAAAGGCCGTCATAAGGCTGACGTGAGCAATGCCTAAGCCCGCGACACGCATAAAGGAGAGGGTGTTGGCCAAGTATCCGCTGAACACCTCGAGCATCTCTACGATCCAGTCCATAAAGACGAGGATAAGCGTCATTGGAGAAAACCCGTGTCCGCCGCTTCGGGCTTTACGGATGTGCTCGATAACCGGTTTCAGGAAAAACAACAGGGCGGGGAGCCCGAGCATCCAGAAAAGGTAAGATTCCGGGGGGAGCCGCTTGTAGTCGTAATTTATAAAGTAGTATGCGGCATATACCCCTGCACCATACATCCATCCCCCTAAAAGCCCCGCCTTGTCGAAGATAAGGGGGAACCATCGTCCTTTCCGTATCAGGTTGTACCAGTTAATGATCAGGCCGAGCCCGATAACCCCGATACCGAAATATATGGTGATGGTAAGAATCCCGTAGATGTCGTTGACGAACCCGCCCTGGGCATGACCTGCCACCGCGCCGTGATAATCAAACCAGAGGGGCGGGAACCACTGCATTCCGAAATAGGAGCCGAAGAGGACCCCTGCAACCATGGCCGAAGCTCCGCACCAGACCAAAAGCTGGAAGAGCCGTTTTATGGGCTTTCCCTCCATAAGTCGGGACCCAATGAGCCCTGCCAGAAGGATCACCGCTCCATGCCCCGCGTCACCGAACATTAAGGCGAACATGAGCAGATAGGAGACGGCCACGACCGGGGTGGGGTCGAAGGTCCCGTACTCGGGAACTGAATAATTTTCCACCAGCATCTGAAATGGGGAAAGAATTTTGGGATTGGTAAACTTGACCGGTGCTTTTTTAGGGTCGACCCCCACCGCATCATCTGGTGTATGCCACTCGAGAAAGCATTTCCCCTCCGAAGCTTTTTTTATTCCCTTCTCTATATCATTTTTCTTGTCTTGAGGGACCCAGCCGGAGAATGCCACCGTATGCCGGGTGGACCCGTAATGTTCTTCGATTGCGATATACAGTTCATGAAGTCTCAGGTTCCGCCATGCCGATAAAAGCTTTTCCTTCTGCTTTTCTACCAGCTCGGCGGCCTTTCCTTTGAGGTCCTGCTGTTCCTTTTTTAGAGCGTTGAGCTGTTTGTCAAAATCCTCTCCGGATTGTACCGGTGAGGTCAGCTGCTCTTCTTCCAGATTCATTTCCTGCCAGCCGTGTGCATCGAGGATCTTTGCTACCGTATCGCGGTACCGCTTCATGGTGACGAGGAGGTAGATATGATCTTCTTTCTCTCCGACCGGAATCAGTGCCGATGGGGCTTCTTTGAGTGCCTCGGTGAGTTTACCGTGCTCCTCGGGGGGGACCCTTCCCGTTTTTATTTCCAACAGTGATGAGGAGTGTTCCACCAGCTCGGGAATTCCGCCCCCGGCGGTGGTAATCTGCCGTTTCAGATCACTCAGCCGGAGAATCTCCTGCTGGATACGGCGCTGGTCTTCCCGCACAGATTCGACCTTCTCGGAGAGCCGGTCGAGGGTCGCGGTGATATCATCGGTATCAATCGGCTCCATCTCGGCCACCGCGAGTTTCTCTGATGTGATCGGATTGACCCGGATGAGGTCCAGAAAAGACTCGATCCGTTTTCTCAATTTGTTATATGTGGTCCTCGATTCCTCGACCTTGTTTTTTTTAATACCCTCGGGAATCTCCTTCCCGAGTTCAGTGATGCTGATAAAATGGAGCACACCGTGGCGCAGGAGTTCTTTGGTAATGCTGTCGATATAATGACGATCAACCACAGCCAACAGCTGATGCATGTGAGCGGTACTCATAGAATCGTGCTTAACCTCCCGCTTTCGAGTTTATAATATTTTCCGTTAAGGATTCGGACCAGGTTACTTATTTCGCGTTGCTTGACCATAACATAGGCAAGAATGATGCCGATGGTAAAGGGGTATCCGACCAGCAGTTTTTTGATCTCCCTGTCCAAGACATCATCGAGAAAAGCGGTAATGAGTTTGAGCTGGGAAATATCGTTTTTTCTACCCTCTCCGGTCAATGCTCCCAAATCGGAATAGTGGCTGCCGAGGACCTCTATAATGTACCGTTCAGGCCGGCTCGATTCATATGCCGCCTTTAAGGAGTCTCCTCCCATAAAACGTCCGCCGCTTATGAGGTGCTGCTCCAGTTCGCCCGGTTTCATGGAGGTAAATCGGGAGAACCGGACGATCCTGCTTATATTTTCGATATCGATCCGGATGCCGATGACCCTTTCTGCAATCTCTCGGTCTCTGTTGCTGAGATGTCTCAACTTCTCGATGAGGTTTTTGTAGTAGAGCGCTTCTAAAGCCGTTTCTATGGGAAAGAGGGAGGTCTCGGACTGCACTTTCGGGAGCGTCTTTTCCATAACCGGTGCATAGATCGTATTCTGGAACTCGGTTTGTATCTCTTCGATCGAATCCGCATATATGATTACATCGAAGTTGATATTGTTGACCAGTTGCCCTCTGTACAGATACGACACGCTGTCTCCCACATCTCTGCCCCGCAATTCCCGGTCGAACCAGAACCGGAGGGCGTCTTTTATTACCTCGACTTCGTATCTTATAGCGAGTGCTTCGACGAAAGTGTATGTCTCGTCTTTGATATATTTTAGGATCTCCACGATCGTGGAGATTTCCTGGTTCATGAGTTCGAGCTCTCCCATTTTGATATCACCCGTGTCGGTGTAAGCATTGATGACTGCCTCATACGGAGTATTTTTGAGATACTGAAGGGCTTCCTGGAGGTCGTTTGCATCGATCATCCGTTTGAGTGTCTCTTCCGGGATGAGTTTGCTCAATCGTGCCCGTAACTTAGCGTGAATAAATCCGTATTTCTTAACTGGTCCGGCCACGATGATTTCCTATAATGCGCTGTTCGGTTTCATGATTTTTTCGGTTATTTCGGAGATGAGGTTGTCGATTTCCTGCTGTTTGTCCTGTACCGCCTCGTCCCGCTTCTGCTCTTCGGTTTCGATTGCAGCCTTGTACTCATCTCTGGTCTGCTGTTCCGCTTCACTGACCTGCTTTTGGTACAGCTCTTGGGCTTCCTGTTTGGCCTGATTGACTATCTCGGCCGCTTCCGTCTCCGCGTCGCGGATGATTTTCTGTGCTTTTTGTCTCGCTTCCTGAAGTTTCTCTTCTGCTTCTTTCTCTACAGAGAGAATTTCGTCGATTGTCTCTTTCATAACTTTTAGTATGCATGCTAATCCCCCCTCGTGTCAAAGCGCAAACTGTGGTATCCTCCTGAAACTATCCTATAACAGGGACGGAGCTTGGGATGAAATGGAAAACTGACGATGAAACGGAAACGATGAAACGGGGACGGAGCTTTGCAGCTTTCGTCGCTGCAATTATACTGCTTTTATCGGCAGGCCCGGCTTGCCTCTTCGGAACTCCTCGAATAGAAACCGGACTCGGTTTTTTCGGCAGTGTGTTCTCCGATTATACCGAAACACGTCCAGTTGATGATGATCCAAGCATCTGGGGGGGGATCAATTCGCTGCAGCCGTATGTGAGGGCGGACATTGGTTTTTCGGACCGTTTTTTCGTTTCTGTTACCTACAGGCAGGGGTTTATTCTTCCTCAAGACATGTATTTTTATTCGGATTCGAGCTGGACCGAAATCGGCGGGCACACTGAACAGGTAACGCTGTACGGGCTGTATCGGCTTTACTCCGCTCCCGGTGCTTTCATTGATATCGGTTTGGGCGGTTCGTTCATGCATGTGATGAAAACCTTTACCGATTTCTACGAGGATGATGAAAAGACGTTTACCGGCAATTACGGATATTACCGGATGCTCTACCCCTCACCGGGTGCGATAATCCGTACCGATATTTCTCTTCTCCCGGTTATCACCTTCGGGGGCCTTTTGATCGGTTCTCCCTGGGGAATTACGGTCAATCAGATAGAAAACCCCGCGGGGCCATCAATGGAGATCAAGGAAGGGTTCAATGTGCTTGCTGAAGTGTATATCGGGTTGGAAGTGACGATGGTCATGACTATCCGGGCCGGCTACAGGCATGAGTATCACTATTTCAACGCACCCGGGCCGTATCAGCTCGATTTGGAGCTCAACCTCCGGGGTCCGTTTGCAGAGTTCGTATTTTCGTTTTAAATGATTCGGGGATCTTCGCTAGCTTCTTTCCCGCATAATCGAACCCTGCCATTACGGTGTACCCACCTGCGACCGCTCTACCTGTTTCTGGTCTCGAG
>CAZKZZ010000080.1:0-15745 GCA_964557375.1 uncultured Spirochaetales bacterium
AGAAAAGATAGTAAGATCCGTTCTCTCCGTCCAGCCCGCATCCTTCCAAAAATGCCTGCCGATCTCATTTTTCTCGAACATAAAGAGGTGGCACTTCTGAATACCCAACTTTTTAAGGGAGGAGAGCGCACGGTCTACGAGCATATTCCCAATACCACTCCTTCTATAGTCCTGGTCTACGGCGAGATGATGGATGTAGCCCCGCCTGCCGTCGTGCCCGCATAAAATCGTTCCGATCAACCTGTCGTCTTCCCAGGCGCTCAAACTCAATCCCGGGTTCCGCTCCAGATACGTTCTCATCGCCGGCCGTTCGTCAGCGCTGCTCAATCCCAACCCTTCGATTCGTTTCCAGAGTGATATGAGGCTATCGTAGTGATCGATCGTTATCGGTATGATTGTCATCGGGAATACTGCCTATCGCAGGATACTATTGTTTGATAGCATATTTATCAATATAAAAATCCAAATAAATATAATGGGATTTCATATTTTCCACCAAAGGTTATATCATCCTTTACGAGAAATCCATTCTTCAAATTATTTTTGATTTGATCAAGTCCTTTATTCCGCCCTCCAATGTCAACATTTTCTTCCGGTGCCGGTTGCCGGAAATACCCCTGCAATTCGGGTTGTCTTCCGGGAGGCCGGGTCTGCAGAGGACTTTCACCTCCAAGTAGGTGCGCCCTGCCGGGCGCACTAAAAAAAGCAGCCTTTTCCGGCTGCTCAAACGAAACTTTTCGTGTAGTAGTGTTTTACCCGTGTGGAAGTGCCGGTCTCAGAACCGGGCGGATCCAACGGGCGCGCAGTAACCGCCTCAACAACAAAGCTATACTGCTATATCTGCAAAATGGTCGATCTTTTGAAGATAACCAGTGCGGATGCACATTTCGAAGAGGTCTTTATTGACGTACTCTTTCAACTCCTTTTTATAGTCCTCGTAGACACAGGTGATGATAACGTCGTACCCTCCGTTTCTCTCTTTTACTATTTCCAAAAAGGTATCAAACCCTTCATTTCCCTTCACTTTGTACTGAATCATACAGCCTCCTCAACCTTTAATTGTTGCTTAGTTATAATTTCGGCTGTAACGGAGAGGTGATTTAGGGTTTCTTTATCTTTCCGACGGGGGCCAAATAGATGATAAACTCGTCTTTTCCATCCAGGCCGACGACGGCATCGACTTCTTCCTGATTGTAAGCACCGATAGCACAGGTCCCGCACCCGACTGCTTCGCAGGCCAGATAGAGATTCTGGCAGACATGCCCCGCATCGAGGGCGATAATCTTGTGGGCAACAGGCGCGTACCGCCACTCCATCCGGTAGGGGACCGTCGACCAGAGGAATATGACCGAGCTTCCGAAACTCTGTCCAAAAATGGCCCGGTCCACATTCATCCGCAGATCTTCATCGAGTGACAGAGCAATCAGCCGGTTTTTCGAGGCCTGATAATAATAGAGTCCGGGCTGGACCCCCTCGACATTGAAAATTGCTACGTACGTCTCGAAACTGTGCCGTGCTCCCGCCGAAGGAACAGTACGGAAAACGGTAGAGCGGGACCTGTTCTGCACGCCCTGGGTGGCCCAGCAGAGAAAGGAGAGCTCTTCTAAGGTAAGGGGAACGTCGAGAAACCGCCGCCTGCTTTTCCTGTGACTGATCGCTTCCTTTACCGTCACCTCATCGGTCGTTATCTCTTCCGGCGGGACCAGGGCGACAATCGTATCGAATTCTTCAAACGATTTCTCTGGTTCGGGGGCAGGGACCCCTTTCCTCTGGTCGGTAATGTATCCTTCAATCTTTTTCCAGTTTGACTTTAGAAAATTTCTTCCCAGTGCAATTTCGTCGTTTTTGCTTTTATTGTTTTTATTACTCATCGCGTTCCGCCTTGTATCTCTTGGCAAACTGCCGCCAGATGACGATAAAAAGGGCCGCCACCATCGGCCCCACCAGAAACCCGATCAACCCTAACCAGGCGATTCCCCCCAACGTAGAAAGCAGTACGATAAGCGGATGCAGTCCGCTCCTGCCCCCCAGCAGTTTCGGTTTCAAGATATTCTGACTGACGGCAATTCCTCCCAGCCCCAGCAGGATGATGATTACCCCGGCCGCATACTGACCGCTCAAAATCTCGAGGATTCCCGCAGGAACGATGATAAGATTCGAACCGATAAGGGGAATCATCGAAACGATCGCTATAAGGATCGCCCAGAGCGCGGGAGAAGGTATGCCGAATATCACAAAGATAAGCCCGCCGTACACGCCCTCCAGGATTCCGATAAGCAGGGTACTCATAACCGTGGCCCGGGTCATGTTTCCCACCTCGCGGATCAGCTCTTCGGTGTTTGTCGAATCCAGCGGTATCAGCTCCCGGACCGTGTCGAGCAGTTTCGGCCCCTGTGTAAACAGGAAGTACATGATGAAAATCACCAGAATAAAATGGAGGATGGCTGATGAGATCGAGGTGAAGGAGTTCTTGATAAACGTGACCACCACGCCGGAAAAGGTGGAAAACGCTTTGTCCAGCGTTCCGGAAATATCGAGTGAACCGTTTGTGAGAAACAGCTGATCGGCGAAAGGGACCTCCTCGATCAGACCCTCGATGTCCCAGGAGAGGACCTCCGCTTTGAATTGGGGCCACGCTTCGGAAAGTTCTTTGAGCCCCCCTACCGCCTCGGTAGAGAACACGATCCCGAAAAAGGAGAGGAGGGCCACCACCAGAATGAACAGCAGTAAAACGGTAATGAGCGAAGCGGCCCACGGCTTCATCTTCCTGGTGAAAAACAGATACATCCCCCGGAATATATTAACGAATATGACCGCCAGGAAAATATCGAGGAGAAAGGGGGCAATCACCTTGTAAAAGGCGTACGTAAGCCCGAGCAGTATGAGAATAAAAAAGCCGTCCAACACCCTCAACCGTGACATCAGCGTAATCCTTGGCAGGATTGTACCCTGATTAGGACCCGGGGTCAAACAAAAGATGGCCGCCGAATACAGGAATCAAATATCGTAGTAGAGGGCGAACTCCCAGGGATGGGGTCTCAGGTCGAGCGCCATTACCTCATGATTCATCTTGTACTCGATCCAGGTTTCGATCACATCCGGCGTGAACACATCACCCTTTAGGAGAAAATCCGCGTCTTTTTCCAAGGCCTCGAGTGCCGACCGCAGACTGCCCGGGGTCTGAGGCACATTGGCCAGTTCCTCGGGAGGAAGATCGTAGATGTCCTTATCCAGGGGATCACCCGGATCGATCTTGTTGAGTATTCCGTCGATCGCGGCCATGGATATTGCCGAGAACGCGATGTAGGGGTTGCAGCTCGGGTCCGGACAGCGGAACTCGAACCGTTTCGCCTTCTCGGATGATGAATACATCGGGATCCGCACCGCGGCACTTCTGTTTCTGCTCGAATAGGCGAGGTTTACCGGCGCTTCGAAACCCGGGACCAGCCGCTTGTAGCTGTTGGTGGTCGGATTGGAAAACGCGAGGACTGCCGGCGCGTGCTTTAACAGCCCCCCGATAGCCCAGAAAGCGGCCTGGGAGAGCCCGGCATACCCGTCGCCTGCAAAGAGGTTCTTACCATCCTTCCAAAAGGAGAGGTGGGTGTGCATGCCGCTTCCGTTGTCGTTAAAAAGAGGCTTGGGCATGAAAGTGACCGTTTTTCCGTACTTCTTTGCCGTATTCTTGATGATGTATTTATATTTCAGGACATTGTCCGCCATCTCTACGAGGGGGCCGAACCGCATGTCGATTTCCGCCTGCCCTCCGGTTGCCACCTCATGGTGCTGGCACTCGACAGGAATACCCATTTCCTCCATGGCCAGCATCATCTCGCTTCGAATGTCCTGCATGCTGTCGGTCGGGGGCACCGGAAAGTATCCTTCTTTATAGCGCGGTTTGTACCCGAGGTTGGGATTTTCTTCCCGTCCGGTATTCCACCGTCCCTCCACACTGTCGACAAAGTAATAGCCGGAGTGTTCGTTCTGATCGAACCGGATATCATCAAAGATAAAAAACTCTGCTTCCGGCCCGATAAAGGCTACATCTCCGATACCGCTGTTTTTCAGATAGCTTACCGATTTTCTCGCAATATTGCGGGGGTCTTTGGTGTACTCCTCACCGGTAATGGGATCACAGATATTACAGATCATTACCAAGGTCTTGTGCTGCAGAAATGGATCGATAAATGCGGTTTCAGGCACCGGTTTTACGATCATGTCCGATTCATTGATCGCCTGCCAGCCTCTGATACTCGAGCCGTCGAATCCGAGACCTTCTGTGAATGAATCTTCATCGATTTCACTCACCGGAACTGAAAAATGCTGCCACAATCCGGGAAAATCCATAAACCGCAGGTCCACTACTTCTATTTTTTCACGTTCAAAAAGTTCGATCACCTCTTTGGGTGTTTTGGGGATGTTCATTCGATATCTCCTTATGATGAATGATTAGTCGTACTGTATGCCTATATATTGCAAATTCCATGCCATATTATGACTAATTTTACTATTTATTTCTATTAAAAGGAATTATCTTGTCATTAATAATTTTTATTTCAAGGATCTATTTTATGATGTCTACATTTTTGTAGCTCAATACATAGAACTTATACATAAATGTAGGCTGTCCCCGGCCACTCCCGGAGACGACCTTTCCCTATTGTCCAGTTGATGTACAAAGTGATATTGTACTACTTATGATACATGGTATCCAGCAGATCGGGATCGGTGTAATGGACCTCCATTCCCAGTGGCGTTGGTATAGGCAGGCATTTTCCATGGATGTGCCCATTTTCCAGGAAGAGGCTGAAGCTCCCTACATGACCGCTTATACCGGCGGAGAAGTACAGAGCAGGAACGCCGTGCTCGCAGCAAATCTCCAGGGGGGGAGTGCTTTCGAGATCTGGCAGTTTACCAGCAGGGCCCCTACACCTCAGCCCGATATACCCCGCATCGGAGATCTCGGTATCATAGCAGCCCGAATCAAGACCGTTAAAGTAGAAACGGCGTTTAACCACCTCAAATCTCTCGGGACCGAAAACCAGGCCGAGCCTCCCCGGGAAGTTTTTCCGCCGTCCAAAGATCCGGTGGGGAACAATCAATGTTACTGCATCGACCCGTACGGAAACATATTTCACATTGCCCGTGCACACGACTGGTTCGGAAAACCGAAAACACCTACAGGGGGCGCGGCAGGATGTATGATCGGCGTAAGTGATATCGACCGGGTCCTCCCTCTCTACCGGGAGGTATTCGGGTATGATTTCTTTCTCTACGATAAAACCGGCGTTTTCCCTGATTTCAGACCCCTTCCGGGCGGTGACCGGAAGGTACGGCGGGTTTTGATCACCCATTCAAAACCAAGAACCGGTGCGTTCAGCCGGCTCTTAGGCAACTCCGCAATCGAGCTGATCCAGCTCCTCGACGGCACTCCCCGTCGGCTCTACAAGGACAGATTTTGGGGTGACCCCGGTTTCATTCACCTCTGTTTCGATGTGACCGGTATGGATGGCCTGAAGGAAGCGTGTGCGAAAAAAGGGTTCCCTTTTACCGTTGATACAGGGAGCACATTTGATATGGGTGAGGCGGGCGGACGGTTCGCCTACCTGGAAGACCCCGACGGAAACCTCATCGAATTCGTGGAGACCCATAAAATGCCGATTCTAAAAAAATTGGGATGGTATCTGCATCTGGACAAACGGGACCCGGAAAAGCCGCTCCCCGATTTCATGCTCAAACTGCTTGCCCTCTCCCGGGTGCGTGATTAGCATCCTTTTAGTGGTGCGAACCGTGGGGATGGAATAGCCAAAGCTATTTATGCAGCCCGCACTCTTTATATTCAGGAAGTTCCCACCACCATCTGCCGGAACGAATGTCCTCTCCCGGTTTGACCGCCCTGGTGCACGGCGCGCATCCGATTGAGGGGAACCCCCGATCATGGAGAAAATTGTAGGGGACATCGTGTTTTTTGATGTAGTCCCACACCTGCTGTTCGTTCCAATGGATGAGCGGATTTATTTTGAGCAGACCGTTGTTCCGGTCCCATTCAATCGCTTGAAGATCGGAACGGGTCACCGACTGTTCCCGGCGTAACCCGCAGATCCACCCGTCGAGACTGGAGAGCTTCTTTCTAAGCGGCCGGACCTTCCGGATACTGCAGCACTGCTTTCTGTTTTCTACACTGTAATAGAAGAGATTAGGACCCTTTTCGTTTACCATCTCCTCTACAGCGGCGGTATCGGGAAAACAGACCTCGATATTTATTTTGTACTTGAGCCTCGTCCGTTCGAGAACGTCGTAGGTTTCCTGAAAGAGCCGTCCCGTATCCAGGGTGAACACCTTTGCCTCAGGGGTAATGGAAACCAGCATGTCCGTGATTACCTGGTCTTCCGCACTCAAACTCGAGGCAAGAGCCAGCCGTGTTGGGCCGAAGAAATCTACAGCCCACAGGATTATATCCTCTGCTGTTTTGCCCTCGAGCAGCTCCTGATACTTGGCGATCTCCTCTCGGCTAATTCTTTTTTTCGTCGACATAGATTTTCCCGATATTGGCCATGTCCTTCGGCGACATATTCAAATCAAGGTTAATATCATCGCGCATTGATTTAAAGGCCTCGACAGTAAGGGCGATGTCTTCATCGGTGTGCGCGGTGGTAGGAATCATCCTGAACATGCAGAGACCCAAGGGGATGACGGGGTAGATGACCCCGGTTACGAATATCCCTTTCTCCCGAAGATAGGAGACCATCTTCATTCCGACCTCGTTTACCTGATTTTCACCGATCGGTGCGAATACGGCACAGATAGGTGATTCCCCGGGCCCGATGTAGTAGCCGAGCTCCCGGAGCCCGGTTTTAAGCTTATTGGAGATCTCCCACATCTTTCTGCGGTTCTCATCCCCATCGATGATCAATTCGAGTGCTTTATCCAGTGCTTTAACGTAGACCATGGGGAGGCTCTTTGCGAACACCTGGGTCCGTGCGTTGTACTGGATCCACTCTACAACATCCTTGCTGGAAGCGGAAAATCCCCCGATGGCTGCAAACGATTTGGCGAAGGTACCGAAATAGATATCAATCTTCTCCTGCACCCCGAGAAAATCCGCCGTACCGCGGCCTTTATCACCGATAACCCCTATTCCGTGAGCATCATCGATAAAAAGCCTGGCATCGTAGTGCTCCTTGAGCTCGCAGATTTCCGGGAGCTTGGCCAAGTCGCCTGTCATGCCGTAGGTGCCTTCAGTTACGATGAGCACACCCCCTTTCCGCTCCCGGTTTACCCGTTTGAGTACGATTTCGAGGCTGTTCATATCGTTGTGTTTGAACACCCGGAACTGGCTCCGGGAGAGAAGCACCCCGTCCACGATGGAGGCGTGGGCGAGCTTGTCCATAATGATGATGTCATCCTGCTCGACCAGCGAGGCGATCGTCCCCAGTACGCCGAGATATCCGTAGTTGAAGAGAAAGGCCGATTCCTTCTGGGCGTAGTCAGCGAGTTTTTTCTCCAGTTCCAGATGATATCTGGTATTTCCGCTCATCATCCTGGATCCCATAGGAGAGCTCACACTGAACTCTTCGAGCGCCTCCCGGGCCGCCTGTTTTATCGCTTCATTACCGGCAAAACCCAAGTAGTTGTTTACAGACCACATCACTACCTCGCGGTCCTGGAAGGTCATTCTGTCTCCTGGAACGGGATCGAGAATCGGGCGGGTAAAATAGTGGTCGCCGCCGGCCCGGAACGGGCCGAAATATCCTTTATCAGTCTTACATTTATCGAACAAGTCCATGGTCGAGCTCCCTGGCTGCTACCGTTTTGATTTTATCGATGCGGTCTTCCCGGATATCTTTCTGAGGAATGATTACATCCGGTTCAAGGTAATGGAGTACATTACTGCTTTGTATCAACTCCATACCGCCGCCGGTAATATTTAACATAATTTCAGCATCAGGGTCTATACTCTTGTCCTCGACCTGTTTGATCAGACTGGCTACCGCAATCGAAGCAGCAGGAGAGATGTCAATCCCTTCGGTATCTTTGAACACGATTCCCGCTGCCAACGCCTGCCCGTTGTCTGCCGCCAGAACATCACCGCCCGTATCGGTCAGTGCATCGTAGAGTCCCCCGATAGGAGGATACGGGGGCATCCGGTTGGAGAGTACTTTGGCTACCGTCTCTTCGATCTGCCTGTCCGCCACCTCTTTTTCCACCGACACCAATTCTCTCGTACCCCGCTTCCATGAATCGTGGATCAGGAGAAAGGGAGCGTTCTGGGAGACCATCAACTGCATCTTTTTATTTCCGTAATTGCCGTCTTCGAGGAGCCTTAGATTCGCTTCCCAGGCTGCGATGGCCCCGGTCCCGCTTCCTACTGCCTGAAAGTAGAAATCAGGAGTATGGCCGATCGTGGTCACCGCACTGAGGGCGGTCGTGGCCATTCCGTCACGACGTCCCACATTCTTGGCCCCGCCTTCCGGCTGGAACCCGTTCATCTGGGAGATGATCCCGGAGAGTTTGATCGCATCGAAATAGTCGCTCCGACCCCCGGCAGCAATAAGCTGGACCGACCCGCCGACCGGCCGGGTAAACCACATCGCATCAAGGTTCTGCTCCGGCACGACCACCACGAGGGGAATATTGTTATCGGAACAGACCCGGGTAAACGCCCGGGCGGTGTTTCCCGCTGATGCGACGACTAAGGTCTTTTCAAAGTTTTCGGGGAGTCTCGCGCACACGCTGTACGCTTCACACTCTTTGAACGTCCCTGTAGTCATGTTAATGCCCCGCTCGGGCCAATAACCGTTGAATGTAATGTAGAGGTTGGAAAGGTATAGGTATTTGGCCAGCTTTTCACTCTTATAGGTAATCGGTGCGCTCGAGCCTTCCAACATCCGGGACAGCGGCATCCAGTCCGCGAAGCGGTAGATCCCGTAATCTGCATTTTTTACTTGAAGTTGTTTGTTCTTATACTGTGCCCGCATCAGGGCGGGTTTGCCGCATGAACAGGACAGCACGGTCCCGTCGTCTTCGACAATGTTTCCGCAGCCGAGACACTGTAGTACATAATCAGTTTTCATACAAAAGCTCCTTTCAAAAAGGACGAAAAATAATGCGTCTATCTTTCAACATTTCTTTAATTCTTTCAACCGCCTCGTCGGGGCTTATTCCGGATTGAATATGGAGGTCAACGTTGATATCGGTGGTAACATCATCCCCAACCCAGACCGTCTCGATCATATCCGTATTGATGGAGAGGTTGATGAGGGAAAGATCATCCTGGGCAAGCTCTACAGCGGTGATGACTAAGATCATTCCTGCATCCAGGAAGATGTGGGCCAGCTCTCCGAGCCGCCGGACCTGTTCGGTCCTTCCCCCGAGCTCTTCTTTGATGTCCGCACTTACCCCGTAGAGCATGTTGCCGATGCCGAGATAGTAGACGAGTTTCCCCTCGTTGAACAGTACCTCTTCGAGCCGTTTGGCCACCTCTTTTTTCCCATTGTCTTCGAGTCCGGTGATAAGAATGAGGGCCGACCGCTGATTGTACCGCTCCGCCCGCTTGAGCGGGGCGATGTTCCCCACTTCCCAGTTGTAGTTACGGAGCATCACGTTCTGCCTGGCCCACTCCTGCTGGTCTGGAAGGTTCTCCCGTACGATACCGCCGCCGCGGATCTCATAATCATCCACGATGACGAACCGGCTGGTCTCTGCGATGTCTTCGACCAGATCGAATGCGATGGCCTTGCCCAGTTTCAGCACGCATTCTGCTACATCGTGCTGTTCGATCTGCTCTTTTCTGGAATGGGTCCTGAGATCTGAGGCGTCTATGATGCGTACGATCTCTTCGATGTAGGCCGGTACTTTGGCCGTACCGATTTTGAACAGATACTGCTTCTTGTACGTCATCGGGGTCTTGCTCAGCCAGAAGAGGCTTACCCGTATCCGTGAGGCGATGCGGGGCTGCAGTTCGTTTTTCTTGACCGCGATCTCCCCCCGAGTGATGTAAATCTGCTCTTCGAGGGTACATCCGGTTGCCCAGGGGGCCTCCACCACCGTTTTCGGCCCAGTGTTAAAACCTTCTATAGTATGGACAGTGCTGTGCTTGCCGGAGGGGAAGAAGATCACCTCATCTCCAACCTCGAGGGTGCCGGTGGCGATTGTTCCCGCGTAGATCCGCCTCCGGTCGCCGAAGCGGGTAAACTTGTAGATGTCCTGGACCGGCATCCGGAAGGGAAGGTCCACCTTCGGTTTCTCCTTCTCGAACTTATCGAGCCGCTCGACGACTGTCTCTCCCTCGTACCAGTCCATCTTCTCACTCAAGGCTGAAATGTTTGCTCCCTCCATCCCGCTTACCGGAATGTAGTCCGCCTCTTCGATATCGATACTGTTGAGAAACCGGGAATACTTTCTCACAATGCGCCTGAACACCTGCCTGTCATAGTCGACCAAGTCCATCTTGTTGACGAGAACAGAGACCTGTTTGATGCCGAGCATGGAGAGCATGTACCCGTGCCGGCGGGAGTTCTCCTGAATTCCCTCCGCGGCATCGATTACAAGGAAAGCCGCCTCAGCCCGGGCGGCCCCTGAGACCATGTTTTTTAAGAACTCGATATGGCCCGGAGCATCGATTATGATATAGCTCCGCTTCTCGGTACTGAAAAAGACCCTGGCACTGTCGATAGTGATGCCCTGGGACTGCTCGTGTTTCAACGCATCGAGGAGAAAGGCGTATTCGAACGGCTTGGAGTTGAGCTCGCAGTTTCTCTTTACCTGTTCGAGCTTTCCCTCGGGGAGGGAGCCTGTGTCCGCAAGCATCCGGCCGATGATGGTACTCTTACCGTGGTCGACATGCCCCACGATGACGATGTTCATCTGATTCACATGTACCCGTCCCGTCTCAAGGTTTCCAGTCCGCCGCCGTCGTCTTTGTCCTGGGCCCGGCCCGACCGCTCGGCTATGCTGGAAAGCCGCCCGCTCTTGAGTTCGGTGATGACCTCCGCGACATCCCTCGCCTCGGACTCGATAGGAAAGGTACAGGGATAACAGCCCAAGGATCGGTACCGTTTTCCCTCTCCCTGGTTGTAGTAGAGACTTACGGTGGGGATGTGCTCCCGCTCGATGTACTCCCAGATGTTGAGCTCCGTCCAGTCGAGGAGGGGGTGGACCCGCACGTGGGTGCCGGGGGCAAAATCGGTCTTGAACTGGTTCCAGAACTCAGGGGGCTGGTCTCCCACGTCCCACTCGTTGTTCCTGTCCCGGGGGGAGAAATACCGCTCCTTGGAACGGGAGCCTTCCTCGTCGGCCCGTACTCCCACGATGATTCCGGTAAACGGTTCGGCATTCTCTTCGACCTCGTATCTGTCCGATTTATGATTGAACCGGAACCGCGGCCAGGAACCGTTGAGGGTGTTCTTGAGCGCTTCCGATTTGAGGAGTCTGCAGCAGGTAATCCGGTCTACAGTACCGTCCGGATAGGTCTGTTTGGATTCGAGAGCGTCCCGGTTCTGCCCGTAGATCATGGTCAGGTTCCACTCCCGGGTAAGCCGGTCCCGGTATTCGATCATCTCGGGGATCTTGTAACTGGTATCGATGTGTACGAGCGGTATGGGAACATGGCCGAAAAACGCCTTTCGTGCCAGCCAGAGGAGGACAGTGCTGTCCTTCCCGATCGACCAGAGCATGCCCAGACTCTTGAAATTGGCGTATGCCTCTCGAAGGATTCCCACACTGATGGATTCGAGTTGATCCAGATGATTCATGCGCTCCCCGACAGTCTGATAGTGACGAGATTGATATTACGGGAAAACGGCGTTTCTGTATACCCGTTGACCGGAGGGTTGTGCCCATGAAACTCACACCATCCGTTTTCTCCCAGCCGTGGTGACGCGGGCGAAAACCCCGACAGCAACAGAAAAATGAGGAGAGAAAATGTAGTTTAACACTATAACAGTGCTCTAATGGTTCGCTATAGGCTCCTTTGTATAAAGATGTTTAATGGCATCTGCGACTTCATCCACCCGCTTCTCGACCAGCTCTTTCGTCCAGCCTGCCCGGGAAGGAGACATGATTACATTGGTCAATGTGTGAAAGGGATAATCCGATGGGAAACAGATTTCATCACGGGTTTTCGGCGTCCGGTACCAGGAGTCGAGGGCGGCGCCTGCAATACTGTTGTCTCTCAGAGCGTAGTAGAGGGCCATCTCGTCGGCAACGCGGGCCTCTGCAACATTGATAAAATAGGCGGCCGGTTTCATCAGGTCGAACTCGTACGTAGAAAAGAGAGGGTACGCGCCGGGGATGTGCGCGGAGGCCGCAACAATGTAATCTGCAACGGGCAGGTAATCATGCAGCTCATCGAAATCGATGAGATAATCGATGCCGTCGGGTTTTTGTGACAGGTCTGCTGTAACCCCGATCCGGTGAACACCGAACCCCTCCAGCCGTTTCCCGATTACCGAACCGGTATGGCCGGCGCACACAATCAAAATCGTTTTATCGTCGAGGGTCCCAACCCCGGGCGGCTCGCCCCAGAGCCTCTCACTCGAGTCCCACCGGCCCCGCCGTAATTTGTAATCGTGAAAATAGACCTTTCGGGGCAGCATCAGCATGGACATAACCACAAACTCTGCCGTACCACCGGTGTGATGGGTGGTATGAACGACGCGGACCTGCCGGTGGAGCTGCTTCAACCCCGGCCCGGAAGATTCCTCTCCGAACCCGATAAAGAGTTTGAGATTGACGGCAGCCTCGACTATTTCCTTAGGGATAGGCCCGCCCACAATGACATCCCACTCGGAAGCGGTCTGAGGCTTGGACCTGGAAACTGCGGGGTCCATGCTCTGCGGGCCGGGTAAAGATACGATGGAATAATCAAACCCTTCCAGGTTTTCCTGAAGTTTTTCTTCAAGCCTTTCTGAGATTGAGCATGCTGCATGTCCGATTAGTGCTATATTCATGTTGGCAACAATTCATTATGTATATTTACTTTTTTAGCAACCCCGTACTCTTTGCCATCGCACGAACGTTTTTCTGGTCCTCTTTATTGAGGTCGAGCAGCGGAGGACGTGATACACCGCCTGGCAGTCCTTCTTCGTTTAAGAGGAATTTAACCGCAGGCCAATATTTCCCCGTAGCTTTGGTCGCTTGGAGATAGGGAAGTTCGAGTTCGGAGACGATTTTCTGCGCTCCATCCCAATCCTTTTTCAAACACTTATTATAGAAATCCACTTCATATTCAGGCCAAATATTACCGAGCCCGGTAAGAAAACAGCGAGATCCCCACCGGTGGCCCCAGAGATGGTAGCTCATCCCGTCGCTGCCCATCACGCGTACGCCCATATTTCCTTCCAGCTCTCGACAGATGTCCCGGTGCCACCCGTAATTTCCGGAGGCGTCCTTCATAGCCCCGACCGACGGAACCGAGAGCAGATCTTTGAACTCCGGAGGACAGATGAAATCTTCCCGAACCATACCGCTAACAGGCGGAAACCGTAAGACCGATCCGCTGAAATAGAGGACGATGCCGATGTCCACTGCGTCACTTACCATCTGATAGTGATTTTTTAGACCCTCAACTCCTGAAAAAGAGTAATAGGGAGGGGTGACCATTGCCCCATCACAGCCGATATCCTTACAATACTGGGCCAAGTTAATCGTCAGCTGCGTCCCTGAATGGGCGGCACATCCGATGACGGTCATTTTACCGGCAGCTGTGTCGACTACGGTTTTAATGACCTTTTTTCTCTCTTCATCATCCATGGAAAAGAACTCGCCGGTACTCCCTGCCACAATCACGTTTGGAATACCACCGTCTATAAAAAGCTGGGTCAGCCGTTTTAATCCTTCAAAATCGACACTGTAATCCTTGTTAAAAGGGGTCGTCATTGCAACGGTAGGACCTTGAAGCTTTTCGTAAAGCTCTTTTGCCGCTCTTGTTTTTGCCATTTTCTTACTCCTATAAAGTTTTGTAATGCAGATTCATACAAGTTTTTATTAAACATATTATGTATACATTTAAAACTAATATTACATATTTATTTTTATAATGTCAACACAGTTTTATATTATTTTTCTCTTTTTGCGAGTATTGCTTTTATACTACTATAGTAGTATAATTTTAGTATGAAGATAAAAACGAGTGTAACCCTATCATCCGAAATTCTAAAAAGCATACAGCAGTTCACAAAAAAAGGACAGCGGTCTGAGTTCGTTGAAAAGGCACTCTGGAAATATTTGGATTTTGTAAAACGGGAGAAACGAAACCAAAAAGATACAAAAATCTACGAAAAACAAGCAGATAGCCTAAATCAAGAAGCGGAAGAAATATTAGCATTCCAGGATGATTTTTGAAACGTGGAGAGTTGTATCGAGTTTATAAGGCCTCAAAAGTCGATCCTAAAAAACAGAGAGTTTTTGTGGTTGTAAGCAGACAAATAGTGATCGACTCTCGTTTCTCAACAGTTATCTGTGCCCCTGTCTATACCAAATATCACGGGCTTTCGACACAAGTACCAGTAGGACCTGAAGTTGGCCTTAAACATGATTCAGCTATTCATTGTGACGAATTGGTAAGTCTACCCAAATCAAGACTGACGAATTATATCGGCCGTTTAAACGAAGAGAAGTTAAGGCATCTGAGAGAAGCATTGATGACAGCTATGGATCTTGAGTTGTAAGTCTCTTCTCTTTTCGCTTTTCTCGAGGCATCATTAAATATGTGATCATTAATTATGCTTGTGCAGCCCTTCCCGGCTGCACCGATGTCTGCCATGTTTTTGGGCTGTATGCATATTTTTTTGCCGTCTGTTCATCAAGTTTCACTCCCAATCCTGGTGCTGTTGGAGGGTGCAAGTAGCCGTCCCTGATATCGAACTGCTCTGTCAACACCTCGGTAAATAGAGGATTCTCCTCAATCGATCGTTCTGCAATAAAGCAGTTGTGATTTGCAAGAGCTAGGTGATAATTTGCCGCCATTGCAACTCCGGTGCTACCGCATACATGGAGCGTCGCCCGCACTCCATGCTCTTCCGCTATTCCGAACGCCTTATGGACCGGGACCAATCCCATCCAGGCCGCATCTGGCTGGATGACATCAAGTGCTCCTTTCTGCATAAAGTGGTTCAGCTCCTGGAGGGTCGTTACATCTTCCGCCCCGGCTATCGGTGTCTTTACTGCCGCCCGTAATTTAGCGTGGGCATCAACATCACGTGGGTCGCAAGGCTGTTCGAACCAGAGAAGTCCGTATTCATCCAGAGCACCGATTATTTGAATTGCTGCATCAGCTGACCAGGAATGGGGGTTGTTAGCAGCATGATTATCAATGCATATGTCCGTTTCAATTCCAACGCGACGACGTATCGATTCAAGCTTCGCACACTCCTCTTCTATAACCTGCGAGACTGGTGTACTCCGGTTTCTGTCCCGCCCCCAAAAGCCGGATGCAAGCTTTACTCCGCTAAAACCTTTATCAACATAGTATTGTACTTTCTCTGCCGTCTTTTCTACCGGCCAGGGAGAAGCGTAAGCACTAGCGTAGAGACGCAACCGCTCCTGAGCTAAGCCCCCAAACAACTCATATCCCGGTACATTTAGCGCCTTACCTTTTAAATCCCACAGTGCCATCTCAATCCCGCTCATCACTTGTACAGCAAAACCGGTCAAACCCCATCGCATACTGCGGATACTCATAGTTTGCCACAGCCTGTTTATAGCAAACGGATCTTCATCGACTAACAGGGGTTTGTAGAGTTCCACA
>CAZKZZ010000081.1:0-15691 GCA_964557375.1 uncultured Spirochaetales bacterium
CTGGGAATCCGGCCGGGCCCCCGTCCCGGAAGAAGATCAGGAAAAGTACACTCTGGGAAGAGAGCTGTATTTCGCAATACAATCGCAAATCGATGCAGTTCCCATTACCGATCTCATTTCTGCTGTGTGGTACCGATATGGTTACCGGTATATGATTCTCAAGAAACCGGCCTATCACGGGTACCTCGAGTTCTACGATTATCTCTGGCATCTGGCATACCAGTCGGAATTACGGGGTGAGTGTACTGCAGAGTTTCTCGATTTTCTGAGAAATAATCTGGGCAAGTTTGAAAGGCTCGAAGAGATGGAATTGCCCAAAGACATCGAGGCAGGTGTCCATATCATGACGATCCATAAAGCGAAGGGGCTGGAGTTTCCCGTCGTAATCCTTGCTAATATGGGCAATACCGGACGGAAGGGAGAAGAGAAAAGGGCTTTTTTCCACATAAGTGAAGAGTATGGGCTGACCTTCAACCTCCCTGATGAACACGCATCAGCGGGTAATGCCGCAAAAGTCAATTATTTCTATGACCTCGTTGAAGAGGAGAACAGAAAGAAGGAGCTTGCCGAGTTAAAGCGTCTTCTCTATGTCGGAGCGACCCGGGCCGAAAGCCACCTGTTCTTCTCCGGAGTCCATAACAGAAATAATAGAGGCGCAAACGGGCGAACTGTTTCACTGCTGAATCTGGCTCTCGATAGCCTCGGGCTGGACTGGAGTGGAGAAGGTATTGCCGGAGAACTGCCCGAAGGGATTACTGTCGAGACAATCGGTAATGTGAGCGAGGATGATCTGCAGCGTCATTCTCGAGCACTTCGGGAGATAGACCGCGAAAAGATTGATTCTTTCTATAAAAAGGCGCGGAAAATCACTTTTTCGTTTAGAAAGAAAGAGTTTTCGGCAGTTGATTTCGACTACACCGAATTGAGCGGGATACCTGATGAGGGCGCGGAAGGCATCAGAGTTGTAGAGAGCGAAGAGGAAGGTACGGCAGCCGCATTCGGCACGCTCTGTCATTTTATTCTCGAACAGAGAATTCAAAACAGATATGATAGAGATTCGATCCCCTCGTCGTTGATGCGTGATTTCCCTGAAGGCGAGCATAAAACGGTCGTTCAATCAGCGGAATCCCTTGCTCAAAACTTCTTCTCCTCTGCACTCGGAGAGAGGCTGGCACAGGCGCGGACCGTCGAAACAGAACTTCCTTTTATACTGCGGAAGGAAGAGGAACAGGGAGAAATATTTATCAACGGACGGGTCGACCTCTTCTTCGAGGATGAACAGCGGGGCTATATTGTTGATTTTAAAACCGATGGAGACGTAGTCCCTGAAATCTATATGGAGCGCATGTCTGTGTACCGGGAGGCGCTCCACGCAATAACTCATAAGCCGGTAATCAGTTATCTGTATTACCTGCGCCATTCCCGTATCATTGAATTGTGATATACTGCGCAGGTGCCGATAAACTAGTAGTAAGAGTTGTTAGGTGAGCGAAGAACGCCGTTTTTTAGAGTTTGTATTAATAGCCTCGGAAGCAGAAGAGTGGGTGGAGGTGCCTACAGGCCCCGAATATCCGCTCTACATAGAAGATGATATTATCGGGAAAACACTCGAACTCATCCGCAATCACCCTGTCATCCAGCTGAACATCGTTTTTTTTGTGCCCGCTCACGCGGTTTCGAGACTTTCCGGGTACTGTAGGGAGCTGCATTCCGACCGTATTCTCTCTGCCTTTGTTGCGGTAAGTGAGGGAAAACATCTTTCCAATACCCGTTTAGACCTCGATGCTGTGTTGGAGTTCCGCACATCCAAAATCCGGCAGGCGGAGTTTTCATTTATTGTCAAAAAAGGATTTTCCTTTCTAAAAGATGTGCTTCTGAGAAAAATGGAACACGCTGAAGGCTCTATGAAGCTGATGGATGCCTGGAACGATCAGGAATCTCTTATCCACATCGGAAAGTCTCTTTCATTAGAAAAAGACCCGGACAGGCTGCTTCGGACAATCCTCTATTTTGCGAAGAAAATTACCGGGGCCGACGCGGGTAGTATTTTTATCGTCGAAGAAAACGGAGCTGCAAAGAAACTCCGCTTCAAATACTCTCATACATTTTCGAAAGATCTGTCCTACGAAGCGTTTACGCTCCCATTCGATAAGAATTCCATCGCCGGATACGTTGCTGTCACCGGTCATATTCTCAACATTCCTGATGTGTATAAACTCGATGAAAGCGATCCCGTCTCCTTCAATAAGAGCTTCGACTTAGAGCACGGCTACAGAACAAAATCTATGCTCGTGGTGCCTATGAGGAACCATATCGATGAGGTCATCGGCGTAATCCAGCTTATCAATAGCAAAGAAACAGAGGAGCAGTACACCGGTAATGAAGCGTTCGAAGTGCTCCTTGAAAATCCGGAGGATTTCGAAAAGAAAGTCGGAGCATTCAAACCGCGCTATGAAAGTCTTATGGAAGCGATTGCAGGACAGGCGGCCACCGCACTCGAGAACAACAGGATGCTCATCCAGATCGAAAGGCAGTTCGAAGAGTTTGTAAAAGCGTCGGTAACCGCAATTGAATCGAGAGACCCGGCAACTTCCGGGCACTCATTCCGTGTGGCCGAAATGTGCGTTAACATGGCGCATATTATCAATAAAAGCGAAAGCAGCTATTTCAAAGACATCGAATATACACCCTATCAGATAAAAGAACTCGAGTTTGCAGCCCTGCTCCACGATTTTGGAAAAGTGTATGTAGACCCTGCGATTTTTAAGAAAGCAAAGAAACTGTTCGAGCGGGATTTCGAATACCTCGTGATGCGGCTCAATTTTCTCTACAGGACAATTGAACTCTCTTATGCCGGTTCGACCGACGCGCGGAGTTCATCGGAAAAGGATCAGAAGCTCGATGCTCTAAACCGGATCGTTTCACTTATTTCTCAGCTCAATGAACCAATGCTCCAGGACGGGGACCCGGAAGAGAAAATACACACGATTTTGGATATGCAGGATGAGCTTAGTTTTTACGATTTAGAAGAAAAACCAATACCCCTGTTGGAAAAGAATGAGATCAATAATTTGAAAATCAAACGGGGCAGTCTCAATTCTGAAGAGCGTAACATTATAGAAAGCCATGTAGAACACACCTATACGTTTGTCAGCAAGATACCGTGGCCTGAAGAGTACAAAAATATCCCTGAAATAGCCCGTAAACATCATGAAAAATTGGACGGAAGCGGGTATCCGATGGGACTGGCGGAAATTTCGCAGATTCCGCTGGGCTCACGCATTATGACTATAGCGGACATGTTTGATGCATTGAGTGCTACTGACAGACCTTATAAAAAGGCTGTTCCCCTCAATCGGATTTTTTCGATACTACGGGAAGAGGCAGAAGAGGGTAAACTCGATAAGCAGGTAGTTGACCTCTTTATCGAGAGAGGGGGATGGAAAATCGGAGAGGAAATGACTGAAAAACAGGTGCGGCTCTTTAGTCAGGAAATTGATGAGTGAGTGCGGTTAAACATTGCAAAGATATGTATAATGGTTTAGGGTTTTCCGGATGAAACAGATATTTGTCTCCTCGGGAGTACCGGACTTTACGTTTGAACGTGCGGCAGGGGATGATATATCCTTTGAACGCATAACATCTTTTTCAAAATATACCAATTCAAAAGCATTACAGGCATACCTTCTCGATACGGAGTTTATAAAAAAGCATAAGAAGAGAATTCAGGCGGATTGTTTGCCGGGAACGGTCATTATCTGGAACCCGGACGGGGAGGAGCTTAGATCCTTGATAAAGGAGGAGTTGATCTTCCAGGAAATCGGTACGCTCTCGACTCATACCATGATCGAACGGACGTTTCGGAATCTTTTTGAAAACCTGCAGCTACAGGCCAGGGTCGAGGAACAAAGACAGACGATGCAGGTCAAGGACAACATCACCAAGGAGCTTCTCAATATCGGAATAGCCCTCTCCGCGGAACGGGACAACGATACCCTGCTCGATCTTATTCTTTTGAAATCGAGAGAGATAACAAAAGCGGATGCAGGCAGCCTGTACCTGCTGGTAACGGATGAGGAAACCGGTGAGAAAAATTTGCTGTTCAAGATAGCCCATAATGATTCCAATCCGACCGATTTTACCGAGTTCAAGATGCCTCTCAATACAAAATCGATTGCAGGGTATGTCGCGGTCAACAAAGAGGCAATCAATATCAAAGACGCGTACCGCATACCGAAACGTCAGAAGATAAGTTTTAATAAGAGTTATGATGAAGCGACCGGCTACAGGACCAAAAGTATTCTCACCGTCCCGATGCTCGACCATAAAGAAAAAATAATCGGGGTCATTCAGCTCATCAACAGAAAAAAGGACTTTTCAAAAATACTGAGTGATAAAAAGACGGTAAATGCTACAGTCGAACCGTTTAATTCGGAAAATGAGTCGTTGGTCCGTTCCCTCGCCTCTCAAGCAGCAGTATCTCTGGAGAACAACAGATTATACGATGAAATAGAAGCGCTCTTCGAAGGGTTTGTGCGAGCAGCCTCCAAAGCGATCGAGTCCCGTGATCCCACAACCAGCGGTCATTCCAACAGGGTTGCATCACTGACCGTAGAGCTGGCCCGTGCAGTGGACAAGTGCGGCAATGGGGCGTACAAAGATGTCCATTTTTCTACCGAACAAATCAAAGAGCTCCGCTATGCGAGTCTTCTCCATGATTTCGGCAAGGTAGGTGTGCGGGAACATGTTTTGGTCAAAGCACAAAAACTGTACGCGTTCCAGCTCGAATTGATCCGGGTCAGATTCGCCTACATTATTAAGGCCGTTCAATCGGAGATGAACGAACGGAGGTTCGAGTATTTTAAAAATCACGGTAAAAATGCGTATCAAAAGAAAGAGAAAGAAATCGCGGCTGAAGAGCAGCGGAGAATCGAAGAAATCAAAGAGTATATGCAGGTGGTCATCGATGCGAATGAGCCGAAACTGCTCGAGGAGAATCCTGCCCACATTATCGATGAGATAGCACAGAAAACCTATTACGATCTGTTCGAGGGGTTTAAGAGGTATCTATCGGATGATGAGTACGCGATGCTGCGGATAAAGAAGGGCAGTTTGAACGAAGAGGAGCGGAAGGAAATCGAATCGCACGTGATCCACAGTTACGAGTTCTTAAAAAAGATACCGTGGACGAGTTCGATGCAGATGATTCCCGATATTGCGAGATGGCACCACGAGCGTCTCGACGGAGGCGGGTACCCCGACGGCATATCCGGTGAGAATATTCCCATACAATCCCGGGTGATGACAATAGCCGATATTTTTGATGCCTTGACTGCCCAGGACCGGCCCTACAAAAAGGCCGTTCCTGTGGATAGAGCGCTCAAGATACTGCAGGGCGAGGCCGAGCTCGGCTATCTCGATAAAGCGTTAGTGGACATCTTTGTCGGTGAAAAAGTATACGAGAAAAGCAGCGGAGAGAGCTGACCGGCCCCGCTACCAGATCAGGTAGTTCCCTCCGTAGGTAAGCCCGCCGCCGAACCCGACTGTTAATAATTTATCACCTCTGTGGAGGAGCCCTTTCTGTTCCATCTCGTTGAGAGCAATAGGGATGCTCGCGGCGGAGGTGTTGGCGTATTCGGAGATGTTCATATAGAACTTGTCCGCCGATATCCCCATCCGCTTGGCTGCTGCTTCTATGATCCTGATATTTGCCTGATGCGGCACGATGTAATCGATATCGTCAAAGGTGAGGTTATTTTGCTCGAGCAGATGGAGCAGCGTGTCTACAATGACCCGTACGGCAAAGGTATAGACCTTTCTGCCGTTCATCTTCAGATACAGTTCATCCTCCTGAGTAAGCCCCATCTTGAACGTCGAACGGGAGCCGCCGGCCTCCCGTTTCAGATGCTCGGCACCGGAGCCCTCCGCCCGCAGGCGGGAGTAGATAATGCTGCTTTCGGTGTCATCGGTATTAGCAGATACGACAGCTGCACCGGCCCCGTCGCCGAAGAGAACACAGTCGCGGTCGTTCCAGTTCGTAATCGTAGACATGGTTTCCGCACCGATAACAAGGATGTGGCCGGCGGAATCGGTCTCGATAAAGGTCCTGGCTGTCTCGAGACCGTATACAAAACTGGTACAGGCGGCCAACAGGTCTACCGCCCCTGCATTATGGGCCTGGATACTGTCCTGTATGATGCAGGCTGTAGAAGGAAAGCCGGGATGATCGGGAGAAGCTGTCCCGCAGATTATCAGGTCCAGTTCATCCGGGGTGACACCCGCTTTTTCCATCGCCCTTTGGGCTGCTATAATTGCAAGATCGGAGGTTGCTTGATCCGCTCGCGCAATATGGCGAAAATGAATTCCGGTATGGGAAACAATCCATTCATGAGACGTATCTAGATTTTGCGCCAGCTCCTCATTGGAAATACGCTTTTCAGGAATATAGGAGCTGATGGATTGGATATATGCTTTCATGAATAAACTCCTTTGAACGCATTCTCGACGACTATAAAATATAGAGATGATTAAGGTCAATACCTCGGTAGGCCGATACTAGATTGAGGTTTTTTACAATGAGTTTAATTGGTGTTTTATGCAGCGATAATGAGATAAACAATATCATATCTGAAGAGTTCGAAAAAGGGGACCGGACCGCTTATATCCTCCATTTCCCCACTACCGAACAGGAGATAATGGAGTTTCTCAATTTCGATCTCCCGGAAATCGTTATTATCAATTTTTCGGACCAGTCCATTGATCTGGAACCGATTATAGAGCAGATAAAAACCGATTCATGGCTTCACAATTTCGGGATTGTTGGAATCTACGACCGGGAAGAACAGAAAGAGGAAACGCTTCATCAAAAACTGAAAGACCTCAATGTCCTCTCTTTTCTCGACAGACAGAGGCTCCGCTCGCATATTTACAAGAGCGTTCAGATCATCGACCAAAACCGGCAAATCATATTCCACCGGGACCTGTCTGAAAAACTGGTCGATAACCTCACCGGCTCTTTTGTCATCGACAACGATATTATGTCTGTTTCCGTATATGCCGGTATTGCGGCAACGATTCTCTCTCAACGCGGGTATATCAATCCTGATGCAAAAATGCACCTGCAGCTCTGTCTGGCAGAGTTGATCGTAAACGGGGTCGAACACGGCAACTGCGGTATTACGTTCGAAGAGAAGAGCGAAGGGCTCGAACAGGGGAAAAGCGTGGTAGAGCTCGTGGAGGAGAAGTGTCAATCACCGGATGTGGCCCGAAAACGGGTCTACATGGAATGGGAAATCAGTAATGATGCAACGAAATTCGTCATCAAAGATGAAGGTGAAGGGTTCGATGTTACCTGTTTAAAGGAAAAGATCGAAAAAGAAGGACCGTTCTCCCTCCACGGCCGCGGAATTCGAATGGCGAGGATGTTTGCCCATAAGCTGTACTACAACAGGAAGGGTAATAAAGTTATCATACTGATCAAACACCAGAACAGGGAGGCGCGTACAACTCCGGAAGGGTTTTCATCCGAAGAAGTACTCTACACAAAAAGCGGGGATGTCATTTTCAACGAAGGGGAGGGGAGTGATTTCCTCTATTATATCTCGAGCGGCACATACAATGTATACCACAATGACCGAATTGTGGGAAAACTCGGTCCCGAGGATATTTTTATGGGAGAGATGTCGTTTCTCCTCAACAATCGGCGCAGTGCGGCAGTCAAAGCGGAATCCGAGGGAAGGTTGGTAAAGATATCCCGGCGCTCATTCATAACAGTAGTAAAGGACTATCCGCATTACGGTATCTTCCTTTCCAAACTAATCGCGCGGAAGCTGGTGCGGGCCAATACCAGAAATGCAACTGAAGAGGCCATTTCTTCGAGCCTTTAAGACGCATATGTATATGCCCCCGGCACTACAATCACGTCTACAGTAAGGGTACAATCGCTAAGAGCACTCCTGCAGCAACTGCAGACCCGATTACCCCGGCTACGTTCGGTCCCATCGCATGCATGAGCAGGTAATTGTTCGGGTTAGCTTCTTTCCCCACTCTGTTGGCCACCCGGGCCGCCATGGGCACAGCTGAAACACCGGCCGCCCCGATGAGCGGGTTGATGCGGTGTTTGGAGAGTTTATTCATCAATTTTGCCAGCAGCAGTCCGGTAGCGGTCCCGATGGCAAACGCGAACAGACCGAGTATGAGAATCCCGATCGTTTTCACACTGAGAAACATATCGGCGGACAGCCTGGACCCCACCGCTAGGCCGAGCAGAATTGTTACAATATTAATAAGCTCGTTCTGGGCCGCCTTGGCTATCCTGTCTGTTACCCCGCTTTCTTTGATGAGGTTGCCGAACATCAAAGCCCCGATGAGGGGGGTCGCGGACGGAAGGAGGAGAATACAAATTCCGAGCACGGCGAGAGGGAAAATGATCCGTTCTTTTTTCGAAACCGGCCTCAGCTGCTCCATCTTGATTTCCCTCTCTTCCTTGGTAGTGAGAAGCCGCATGATGGGGGGCTGGATAATGGGTACTAAGGCCATGTAGGAATAGGCCGCCACGGCAATTGCTCCTAACAGTTCCGGGGACAGTTTTGACGCGATAAATATAGCAGTGGGGCCGTCCGCCCCGCCGATGATCCCGATCGAGGCCGCGTCGGCAATGCTGAAATCGAACCCGAGCGGTCCGAGCAGATTGGTCAGAGCGAGTGAGCCTAACAGGGTCGTAAAAATGCCGAACTGGGCCGCTGCCCCTAACAGCGCCGTCTTGGGGTTGGCAATGAGGGGGCCGAAATCGGTCATCGCCCCCACTCCCATAAAAATAAGAAGGGGAAAGACCCCGCTTTCTATTCCGAACCCGTATATCTGTCCGATAAAGCCGCCGAACTCGGTAACGAGCTCTCTCCCAGCGACGGTGGTCACGGTCTGAGAGGCGAGCTCTACCAACGGAACGTTTGCAAGTATACCGCCGAACCCAATGGGAATGAGAAGAAGCGGTTCGAACTGCTTGCTGATTCCGAGATAGATAAGTACCACGCCCACAATAATCATGATTACCTGACCGATGGAGAAATTCACGATTCCGGTGGATACCCAAAAACTCTGCAGTGATTGTAGAAATGTCATCTGGTTACTCCTCTACGTTGAAATAACAGCGAGCAGATCGTCGGCTTTTACCTGATCATTTTTCGTCACTGCGATCCTGTCGACGATTCCGGTAACAGGAGAAGTGATATCGGTCTCCATCTTCATCGATTCGATAATCATGAGCACATCACCCTGATTGATTCTGGTACCCGGTTCCGCGTCGATACGGATGACTTGGCCCGGGAGGGGTGCTTTTACCTCTTCTTTGATGCCCGTTGTTCCTACAGGCCGTTCCCCTTTTTTCCTCGTAGTCGGTGCTTTGGACCCTGCAGGCCGTACCACCCGCTGGGGCGAAGGTTGTTGAGGCTGCGGTTGGGGGGTTGTCTGGGGAGCAGGCTGCGTTTCCTTTTTCTGGGGCGGTTTGGAAGGTGCTGAGGGAGGCGGCGAAGTCTCTTCTATTTTTTTCTCCGGCACTTTGGTTGAAATTACGGCGAGCACATCTCCGGTCTGGATCTGTCCTCCCACTTCGACCGGAATCTCCTGCAGAATACCTTTTGCAGGAGAGGTGATATCGGTTTCCATTTTCATTGATTCTATAATCATGATGACATCACCCGCGTTTATTGAAGAACCCGGCTTTTGAAGAATCCTGATGATCGTACCGGGCAGGGGGGACATGACGGTCTCACGTTCACCGCCCCCTGCCCCGGAACCTGCTTCGGGTGCGGCGTGATGTGATCCCGCCGGCCGTACAGTCGGAGGCGCCTGGGCCCCCGTGGCAGGAGTGGCTGCGGCAGAGGTTCCGGCTGCCGGTTTGGCTTGTGCTGTCTTACCCGTACCGGCCTCATCGACTGCGACCTGATAATCGGTACCGTCTACAACGGCGTGTCCGTCCTCGAGCTTGACCGAATAGGTGCGGTTATTGACCGTAACGGAGAATGATGACGGGACGGGCTTTTGGGGGGCCGGTTTTCCCTGGGCAGCAGCGGCTTCCGGTTTCTCTTCCGACTTCTTACGTACATTGAGCGTAGCCTCACCTTTGAGGAAAGCGATTCCTTTTTCTTTACAGGTTGCTGCTATAAAGATGTTTTCATCGGTTAGGGGCAGTTCAGCTTCCTCGAGAGACTTTTTAGCAGCTTCGATTCCTTTATTTGGGTCCTGATCGTTTATTTCTAACGGAGACTGGGTGGTCGGTTCGAGTTTTAGCTGTTCGGAGGCCAGTTTTACGACTTCAGGGTCCGGTTCTACAGGAGTTTTCCCGAAATACCCCAGTACCATTTTCCCGTACCCTTCGGCGATTTTCTTCCATTTACCGATCATCACGTTATTGAACGCCTGTTGAAAATAGAACTGGGAAACCGGTGTGACTGATGTACCGAATCCCCCTTTTGCTACGACTTCTCCCATTGCGTCGGCAACTTCAGCATATCGGTCCAAAATGCCTGCATCCCGCATCATTTGCGTGTTTGCAGTCAGAGCACCACCGGGCATCGGCGAGAAGGGGGTAAGCGGTTCGACAGCTTTGGATTCGGGCGGGATAAAGTAGTCGGCCATACATTCTTTGAAAATCCGCTCCGTTTCGATCACCTTTTTGATATCTACATCTATTTCAAACTCGGTTCCCCGCATCGTATGCCACAATGTGATAATGTCGGGCTGGCTGGTCCCGCCCGATACCGGGGCCAAGGAACAGTCGATCTGGTTTGCCCCCGCCTCCATAGCGGCTTTGTAGCAGAAAACACTGGTCCCTGCCGTCTCATGGGTATGAAATGCGATCTTTTGGTTTTCTCCAAGAGTTTTCCGGGCAAGTCTTATCGTCTCATACACTTTTGTGGGGGTGGATGTCCCGGATGCATCTTTGAAGCAGACTGAATCAAACGGAATCCCTGCATCGAGTATCTTCTTCAACACATCGATGTAGAACTCAGGGGTATGTGCCTCCTGAGAAGCGCCCGGTGGCAGCTCCATCATCGTCACACATACCTCATGCTTGAGTCCCGCTTCATGGATGCACTGTCCGCTGAAAATGAGATTGTTTACATCGTTTAGAGCATCGAAATTACGGATCGTAGTCATTCCGTGTTTCTTGAACATGAGAGCATGCAGTTCGATGATGTCCTTCGATTGAGAATCGAGTCCGACTACGTTTATTCCCCGGGCGAGAGTCTGCAGGTTTGCCTCGGGCCCGGTAGTTTCTCTGAAGGTGTCCATCATATCGAACGCATTTTCGTTACAATAGAAAAAAAGCGATTGGAACCGCGCCCCTCCTCCTGCTTCGAAATGGGTAATACCTGCGTCCCGTGCGGATTCGAGTGCAGGAAGAAAATCATTGGTGCTCACACGTGCTCCGAACACGGATTGAAAACCGTCTCTAAATGCTGTTATCATCACATCTATTTTTTTCATCATCTATATCCCTATTCTTGTTCTCGTAATCTCTTGTAGGCAACGGCTGCGGCGATAGCGGCTGCGATCTCTTTTTCCTGCTCTTCGAACCCTGTCTCTTCTGCTCGGCCTTCCCCTGTTTGAGGAGACGGGGCTTCCGCTCCGCCCTCTCGTGAAATCTTGCGCGCTTGTTTTTTGTCTCCGGCACGTACAAATCGTGATATGACAATAAGCAAAAGGACAAGGAGGGTCAAAAAAATGAAGACAATCACCATCCCTATAATGGTAAGATTCAGCCCCAGCATCAGCATAGAAAAACTCCTGTATCGCTTAGGTTTGGTTAATCAAAACATATATCAGCTCAAAAATCAAGCATTGCGAATCCATATAATGAGAATATTCGAGATATTTTATTTCGGATTGATTTTTGGCCCTCTCGGTGTATACTCTTAATAGATGATCGAGGCACGTATCTGGGGGCTGAATAGATGAAAAAAATGATTTTTTTGGCCGCAGCCGCGGTACTCTTCTCCGCGTCACTCTGCTTTGCGGAGGAGACTATCCTCTTTAAACCGCCGCTTATCAATCCCGACACACCGGAGAACCGCGAGCTCGTGGAACGTATAATCGAAGATGCTCTGCTGCAGGCAAACAGCTTTTATGCTAACTATTTTACCGTCGCGGCCGGAATGCTGCGCGGAGATGCAGACCGGACCGCGGACGGGCTGTCTGAGACGGCCCCCGATTATGAAGCTGCGCTTGTGGCGAACTTTGCCGGAGAGCAGTCCTCCCTCTCCGTTACCATGACCGGTACAGCCGACGGAACGGAGGTCTCCTCTACCGCGTTAGGCCCTATAACCCCGGCCCGGTCCGACCACCTCTCAGATCTGCTTTTTTATCTCTATACCGGTTTCCACGGATATCTCGAAGACGGGATGAAAGATCCCCCAGCCTTTGTCGAAGAGATTCCGGCCGATGTCATCGGCAAGAGCATCGCCCCGGGTGAGGCTGTTCAGCTCTACCCCTACTCAGCAGCCGTCACTCCGGACGGAAACGTTCTGGTGGGATTGATCTCCCGCTGTGTGGAGCTCGACCCGGTTTTGCGGATTGTCGGGGAGCACGGAGAATCGTTTGTCAAATCGGGGAATTATAACTTTGCCTACGGGGTCTCCGTCACACCGGCGGGAACGCTGTTCTTAAAACCTTCGACGGGAAGAGAAGTGTACCGGCTTATAGAAGGCGCGCCTCGTCCCCAGAGGATCAGGGCGGGACTCGATGTCAACGGACCGTTCGTGGCCCTCCCCGACGGAAGCATTGTCATAATCGATATTGTAAAAAAACGGGCCGCCCGGATCGAGGGGCGTGAAGCGCATGATCTCGACCTCTACACCTATGAGTACGCCTATATTTCAGCTGCAGCGGCGGGGCCTGCAGGGAACCTCTGGATTTACGACAGTGTAGAGGGACGGGTGAGGATCTATACACCGGAGGGAAAGCTCGTCGATTCGATCAAACCGATCGTAGGCGGCGACAATCCGTTGAGTCCGCTCTCCATGGCGGTATATCCGGACGGCAGTTTTCTTCTCTATTCTACGGGGCAGTTGTGGCGGTTTCGGCGGGACGGGGTCCCCGTCTGGAAGATGACCAATCTGCCTACAAACCGGGGCGAGCCGCTTCCGCAGATGGCCTCGATTGCCGCGGACAGTAAAACGGGATCGATTTACCTGGCCGATGTGATGGGAAGGCGCCTTATAAAGCTCTACGACGAGGTGTACGCGCGTGAAAACGGCCTTACCGATCCGATGGCCGAGAAAATGATCGAGATGAACCGCCGAATCACAGCAAATCCGGACAACATCCCCTTGCTCGAGGAGAAGGCCCGCTTCTACGAAGAACAGGAAGCGTTCGAAACAGCACAGACTGCATGGCAGTATATTCTCGACATCGACCCGTTCCATCAGGAAGCCGCGGACCGCCTCGACGCTATCGAGGTCGCCTCCCTCAAGGACAGTGCGGAGAAGCAGCGCCGGAACACCCTGGAAGTACTCGGGTCGGTCGGGCCGGAGTCGGCACGGGAGCTGTACAGCAAGACGGTACAGATGTACGAACGGATTTTAAGTCTCAATCCCTACGATGAAGAGACCAAACGGAACTACGAATCGCTTAAAGAGATATTTCTCAGGGAGACGACCGTCCCGCTGGGAGAGAAGAAACAGTTTATTATCGTAAGGACCGAGTTGGAAAACCTCTTCCCCTCTCTCATGCACACGTACCGAAAAAAACCGGCAGGGGCCATAACTGTGAAAAACGGGTTGTCGGAGCCGATCGAATCAGTGCGGGCTTCGGTGTTTATTAAAAAGTACATGGATTTCCCGGTGGAGACCGCTCTGGAGGACCCGGATGGAGAGCCGGCCCCGGGTGGTGCTTTAAATCCGGGCGCGGAGGCTTCGATTCCCCTCAAAGTGCTCTTAAACGAAGAGGTGTTCACGCTCCAGGAGGACCTTCCCATACAGGCGAGGATCGAAGTGACCGGGCGCTCGGGCGGGACTGAGGTGAGCTCGGTGGTCAACAAGACGATCACTCTCTACCGGAGGACGGCCCTCTCCTGGGACCGCTCGGAGAAGCTCGCCGCCTTTATCATGCCCAACGAAGAGGTGGTCTCCCGGTTCGCCCACCGGGTGCTCGACGAGCGGGAATACGAGGCGGCCTCCGGTCTGCCGGAGAAGGTGGTCCGGGCGGCACGTATCTGCGACGGGGTTGGGAAGTACGGGATCGCCTACATCGAAGACCCTGAATCTCCCATTTCTCAAGTGCTCGAACGGGAGAGTGTCATTGACACGGTGCGCTTTCCCCGCACTACCCTGTTCATCAAGTCGGGGGACTGCGATGATACGACGGCCCTGCTCGGCTCGCTCCTGGAATCGGTGGGGGTGAAAACCGCAATCATGACCAGCCCGGGCCATGTTTTTCTGGCAATGGACACCGGAGAGCCTGCCGGAAACAGCTGGCTGTACTCCTACAGCGGGCAGGAGACCCTCTCCTACAACGGGACGGTGTGGATCCCCTTGGAGACCACCGTACTCGGCCGCGGGTTTACCGAGGTGTGGGCCGAAGCCTCCCGCCTGGTAGCAGTGCACAAACCGAAACAGGAACTGGAGTTTCTCCCGGTTACGGAACTGCGCGACGAGTTCCCGCCCCTCCCCCTCTCCGGGCAGAGCTCCCTCGCCATCGCCATTCCGCCCGCCGAATCGGTGACCCCCCAGTTCGTCCGCTCTCTACAAGGCCTGCGTAACTCTCTCTACGCACAGACGCTCGGGACCCTGCAGGACCAGGCGGAGGCTGCAGGCGGCGGAGTAAAACAGGTCGTCATCAACAACCGGATCGGTGTTCTCCACGCCCGTTTTGGGGACCTGGACAGGGCGGAGTCGGTGTTTATGGAAAATATCGAGGAGAATCCGGGGTTCATCTCTTCGTACATCAACCTGGCCAATCTCAATCTAAAGCGGGGCCGGCTCGATAAAGCGGCCGATGTCCTCGCATTAGGAATCAACCGGGAACCGGATGCCCCCCTCCTGAACCTCCTCCTCGCCCGCACCTACAAGTTACAGGACCGCATGGCTGAGGCCCGGGAGCAGTTCCGGAAGGTGGAAACCGCTGCCCCCGAGCTTGCCGCCCGCTACGCCGATTTTATCGAGGTCGAAGGGGCTGAGGCGCGTGCAGGGGCCGAGGAGCCTGAGTTCCCCTTTATCTGGGCGGACGGGGAATAGCAGAAAACTCGAAAACACGTAATTTGCTCGAGTTTTATTACTTGTTCTGATAAAATTGGACCGAATATGTCATTTCTATTGCGATTTTTTGACCAAAATCTTACCCTGTTAAGGCGTGCTGTCTAATCCTGCGAAAAAATGTTAGAATAGCTATAGAGGATGATGAGATGCGATTAAGCGAGGAAGAGATAGCTGCAATAAAAAAAGCTGTACGGACCCATTTCGGCGACTCCGCTAAGGTGTATCTCTTCGGTTCGAGAACCGACGATTCTAAGGCTGGAGGAGATATCGATCTCCTTATAGAGCATGATACCAACCTCGGAGGAAGCGAGCTGATCAAAGCAAAATTAAGAACGATGACGGACATTCAATTTGCCATTGGGGACCGCAAAATCGATATAGTTACCGTAACCTTGAACCAGAAAAAATCAGAGGAAACAGCGGAAACCCAAGGGAAT
>CAZKZZ010000082.1:0-15627 GCA_964557375.1 uncultured Spirochaetales bacterium
ATCGGATCGGCAGTTTCATTTCAAATCCATCACTTACACCGTCTTTTTCCCGTTCAACCGCCATACGGACAGTTACTGTGTTCTTTCCGGGAGAAAACCCGCTCGGTACAACAAAAGGAACATAGATCCGCTCCGGGCGGTCCGGTTCCCAGAAGATATTTCTACTGTAGGTATTGGTGCCGGGCTCGTTTATATACATGCCCTCACTTTCTACGGCAATTGAACCGTTTCCTCCGTCCCCTTCTACGATTCTCCCAATACCGCCGGCCAAAAATGTGTCCCCGGGCCGTACGAACCTTGGAAGTGCAGACTGCACGATTACCGGTAAGCGCACCGCGAGTTTGGATTTAGCGGTCCCGAATTTATGATAACCGGAGACGCCAATTGCCCGTACCGCAAACTCGGTGAGGTTTTCCGGCATAGAGATGGAGACCGTCGCTTTTCCATTTTTTACTTCGATTGAATCATTGAAGTAGGGAACAGTTTTAAACAGCTTGCGCACTGTAACCCGTTCCATGAGTCCCGGTTCTTCAGCCGCCATTCTGGCCATCTCTTCTTCACCACCTCCGCCGGGCATCTCTTCTATCGGGAGGTTTCCGACTACCTCATTTCTGGTTTCTCTAATTCGCAGGTGTGAAGAGACCGGATCTATAAAACTGTTCAGCGGATTGGAGAACCGTTCCCGTGCAAGGGAAAGAACGGCCCGGTCTACGAGCCACAGTGCTACCTCACCGTCGAGTGGGTTGCCGTGTACATCTTTCATGGTGATGGTAATGTCCACAGTATTTCCCGGCAGCGTTTTCTCGGCGTGATCGAGTATAATTTCCGCTTCATGTTCTACAGGCCGAACTGATATCCATGTCGTATTTGCCGTGGCTGTCGGCTTTCCGCGATCACTGCCTCCCCGGTAGCGTTCACCGGTTCTCTCGAGCCTTCCCCGCAAGAGCAGTGTGTGTACAGGCACTTGGGGCGTCATCTCTTCATTGATAAGAAGAGTAAACATCCCTTTTCCGCCGGAAATGGGGACCCATGAATAGTCATTTCCGTATGGACCCTCCACGATTACCAAGGCGCGACCTTCCTGGAATGGGCTCTTTAATAGTAAAGAGGCAGTATCTCCCGGATCATAACTTTTTTTATCGAGCTCCGTTTCAAAAACATTTCCGTCCGTCTTTTTCCAGGCCACATCCCCTTCACCCCCTACATAGAGGTCCTTTTGAACGCGCTGCAGCCTGCCTAAATGGTCCCGTCCCAACACTTCGACAATGTAAACCCCAGGCTCTTCTACACTGAATCGGGGATGTAACGGCTCCGTTTTTGTCATCATATTTCTCTCTTCGAGCAGAACATCGACGACATCGGAGACATACCGTGCCGCGCCGGTCGTAATATCACTCTCTACGAGGTAGGAGTGCCATTGGCGCTGGTAGAGCCGAACTGTAATCTCTTTTTGAGGGAGAGGTTTCTCATCATGACCGATTACTACAATTTCAGGCTGTATTGTTTTTCCTTCTTTAATGAAGTTTTCAACATTTAAACCAATCATAAAAGCGGGAAGGGCAATTACTTCTTTTATTGTTGTCACGGTTTGTGCATCGGCTCCTCTGACCGTGGCTTCTACGACGTAGCGGCGGGGCAGGCCGTCTTCCTCGATTGCCGGATTGAGGACAAGCGTTGCCGAACCATTCCCATCAGTTATGTCCTGCTGATAGCGGATCCCTCGAGCACGGAACCCTCGGTCTTGAGTAAATTGTTCATCCGATGAGAAAATATATCCGGGGAATTGGGGCGGTCGGACCGGAAACGGATACTGGCTTATTTCCCAATACACCTCCTGCCCAACTACTCGTCCGCCGGCGTAGTAATCCGCCGTGAGGAGTAGTGAAAACTCGCGGTCCAGCGGCACCTTATCAGGTCCGGTTATTTGGATTTCGAACCGCGGAATACGGTAAGCCTCCTTCTGAAACTGGGTTTCAGCTAAAATGGTGTGACTTTTCGTATCGAGAAGCCTGGCCGTATAATAGCCGGTGGGGATGTCCTGTTCGTTAAAATTGATATAAAAATGGTCTCTCGATGATAGTGATACGGGAAAAGTCCATTCATGCCGGCCGGGACCGGTAATAACAACCTGCTGATCTTTTGCACCTGTATACTGTTCGATATGTCCCTGTCTTCTCTGCCGTATATATCCGAGGAGATGGACTTCTTCATCAGGACGGTAGATGGGTCTCTCCGTTGTGATATACCCGCGAAGACGCGGTTTTTCGATTTCCCGCCGGGGTTCGTTCCGGAGCCAATTGAGCCAGGAAGAAGAGCTGCCGTACCAGTGATTGTTCTGAAAATTGGGAGGCGGATCGGCAGGATCGAGAACGAGTACATCCGCGCCTTTACGGACGACAATACGTTTAATCGGTTGTTCAATGGCTTTCTTGTGTTTGTAGTAGAACTGTCCGGTACTGTCGGTTGTGCCGCTGATTACCGGCTGCAGGCGCCGGTCGATTTCTGTCTCGAGGGTTATGACTGCTCCTTCGACCGGTTCCCCGCTTTTTAAGGAGGAGACTACAAAATTGACAGCATGTTCTTCTTCGATCGTACTCAACGAAAGATCGGTCGAAGTAAGACGGACAAAAAACCGTTTATCCGATCCGTCCAGAAGCCGGTACCCTACGAGATATGTCCCGGGTGCATCTTTTCCGGATATTCTGGCCAGAAGGGGCTTTAGGTCCAATCCAAAAGAAGTTTTTGAACTTTCTTTAGTAATGGGTAGGGTTGTGATCCGGGAGACAGGAGGGCTCCCTAAGAGTCGAAGTTGTTTCGCCAGCTGTGTACCGTATTCCGGTTCTTCTCCGGGCATTGGAGGGCGCTCCCGCTCCGAGATATCAACCGGATAACTGGGAAACGGCCAATAGTTTCTATCGAGCGGATCAATTTTGTATATTCGAAGGTCGATTTTATCCATAGCCCGCCCTTCCATGGGGAAAAACTGGGGACCGTATCGTTCGACGATTGCATTACTTTGCTGCCATTTCAAATAGGGCGAAAGTTGCGTGTAGTAAAAATGGAATGATGAATCACCGGGAAAATCAAGGGGTCTTCCGGTCTTGCTTTCTACAGCGGCATCATAGAAGGATACTTTATACGGTCTTTCTCTCTGCGCGCTGAAAGAGAGATACAGCCTGTTGCCCTCTGCCCATGTTACCAGATTTTCTACGGTTGGTTCGAACCGGGCCAGCTCTTTAACGGTTTCCATCGAGGGATTTTTTATTTCTTCGCTAAACTCGATAAAAAGGGGCGCATAGGCCGTTCCGCAATTAATTGCCTGTTCTTCTGTATAGATGCTCCCGTTTGAGGCGACAGGAAAGAAGACCGAGCCGGAACCCATGCCTTTTATCGTGAACGGCGTTTTGGTGGAGTAGGAATACGTTGCCACTGAACCGGGGACGGAGGAGTCGAGAGAGAGGTCAATGTGGACAAGAATCCGTTTTCCATATGAAATCGGGGTGTGTAATTCGATATTGTAGAGGGACGGAGCATTCGATGAAGTCCGCTCCAAGGGTTTTATCGAAAAATCATCCTTTGAAAGCCAGGCGGTTCCATTGCTGCTTACCCCCGGAAGGGGCCGGATTTCAAATCGTATCATGTCTGCTAGTTTTTCTTCCGGGATCGGTTCTGTAAATGTCAACTGGATTTTTTCGAGCGGTTCCACGTTTTCTCCAGGCCGAGGAGAGATCTGCCGTGGAGGTATCATAAGTGTTGTAAGTGAAGTTTCTGCGAGGATTTCTTCTCCGTTTCCTACCCGGATTGACAATGAGGTGAGCGCCGGCCATGGTTCGGCAGGCAAAAACTGAACTGTTCCAGTCTCGAGAAAGCGGTATTCTCCCGGATGTTCAGGGGATATCTCCAATATGTTTGATGGATCATCGAGCGGTCCTCCTCTCGATTTGTTTGAAGGGTGTTGCAGAATCAGGTCCTTATCATAAATGACGGTTATCGGATCAAACCCGCGGAGAAATGTTTCGGGTATTAAAGTAATGCCGCCCGTAAGCTGTTTCCCCGTTGAGTGCGTTTGAGAGAGTGATTGGTCCCGGCTTATTGATTCTTCCTCTGACTGCGAACCGGACTGTGAGGCGGATTGCGGTGAGGAAACGTGCTGATCCCGTTCCTTGCCGCCTAATGGAAATAATATTTCGACCGGAGCGGTAAACAGCACGGTAAATAGTACGGCGAAGAGGAGGAAATAATTTCCCAGATTTCCTAATATTCTTTTTTTCATCTCTCGTCTCCCTCCCGATAGGTAGTAATGACATCTTCGGGGATGCCTTTTCTAGTCCCCGCGGTCCCTAAAATAATCGGTTGATACCGTACCGGTTTCTCGAGTGCTTTCACGAGGAGAAAATATTTCCCGGGATCGAGCATTTTAAAAATGAGGTTGCCGGATTCTAATTCCTTAAAATCTGTATCATAGAGAATTGCTGTTGCTGCTTCGATGTCGGCTTTTATGCCCGCACCCACGACACTTTTTACGTGCACAATGAAAGAAAATATCTGAGTTTCTCCAGGCCCGATAAAGAATTCTGTTATATTATTCTTATTAGTTTCCTCCGTCCCCGATCTTGCAGATTTTGCCGATTGTGAGGCAGTTTTATCTGTACCGACAGTGGCCACCGTTATTGCATGCAGAGATTCATACGGGATAACCGGTTTTTCGATGATGTCTAAGGTCGCGGTAGGTCCTGCTATGTTTTTATTTTTTCCTTTATTTTTTCCTCCGTCCCCACTATCCCCACTATCATTCTCTGCTTCGCCGTTTTCACCGGTTGATTGAACAGAATCGGGTCTGAATCCCCGGGTAAAAACGGTATAATTCCCCGGTTTCGCGTAATATAAAATCTTTTCGTCGTTGTTTCTATAAGAGAGTAGTGTAGAAAGGAGCCGCTCTCCTTGGTAGAGGCAGGCCAGACCGTCACCTGTTCTTTGGATTTCGAGGAACCCCGGCTCTTCTCTGGTGAACCCCCACAATTCGGACGCTCCGGACAGCAATTCCGTTCCTGAAAAGGGAATTGTTTTGAGCTCGGGCGGGCGCCCTGGGAGAGAAAGTGATAGGTTGTGTTCATCAGTCGAACATATTCGTATGAATCCATCCCCTTCCACCTCGAGAAGCCCGGATATTCCGGGCAATAAATGCACTGATAGTATAGGCTGTGTTGGGGCCGGAATGTTTTTGTTGGCTTTTTCGTGATCGAGAATATGTCCTTCCCATTTTTCAAGTTGATCGATCGGTATAATACTGCCAGGGTAAATCTTCCCATCCGTTCCTTTAAGTAGCGCCTTACTAATATCATCCCCTATAACTGCCAAAAGTGGAGTTCTTGCAGGTTTTTCATTGGATTCATCGAATCCACCTTCACCAATCTCGAAGGTAAGCTGTTTTCTTTCTGTTGTAATAGTCTCGAAGCTTTCTCTGAAATCCAATGATAGGGACGGAGGATAGTTCGGAGAGTTAATCGGAGGATAGTTCGAAATCTGGATCCGAGCGAGTGCGTCGCCGGCTGCGTTGGTGTTTGCAATGGAGATAACTCCATCCTGGACGGTAATATGTTCGAGCTCGTTACTTTCTTCGGTGTATATTGTTGTTTCTGCTCCATCCTTACCCCAGACAGCAGCAACTATACCGGGAGATAAGAGCAGTTCGATTTCTTTTATACCCTGTTCTGCTTCTATTTTCCATGCTGCCCCCGGAGAAACTGATATCGTTTTTGTCTGACCTGACGAGAGGATAATACTGTTCTCAAAAGGATAGCCTTCTACTGTCAGACTAACTCTTGTATCAGAAAATTCTGCAAGTGGATTAGTTTGCCATATCTTTCCTTGAAATTCTCCATAAATCGGAATACCGAACATGGCCATACTGCCGGGAGGAGTACAGCCTTTCCAGGAAAATAGTTCTTTTGCATAATTTTCCTCTTTCATGACCATTGCTGAAACCTCCGTCCCCGGTGATTCGGCTTTTAAGAGCAGCATCTGATTTTCATAATTTGAAAGATGAAAAGACGGAAATCCATAGGACAAGAGCGAAGTGATAGACTCGCCCGGCGAAAGAAAAAGAGGAGTTGCAGTGATAGATACCGGTCCGGAGTCTGTGGTGATTATCCAAGAATAGTCGTTGATTGTATTAACCGGGCTGTTCGCAAGAGGAGAAAAAGGAAGTTCCGGCCCGGGGGCATAGTAAGTATGTGCAGGAGATGACGATTCAAGAAAAAAACTCAAATCTCTTTTATTGTGCAGACGAATTGCACCGATTTTATTCTTATCATCGCGTTTTCTACTATGTACGGGGACAGAAAAAACGATATCTTCTTGGTATATACCCATTGTCTCTATTGGGAAACTCTCTACTGAAACGGAAATGGGTGTAATTGCATTTTGCTCGTGCCATACTTGCAATTTATACGTAACATTTCTATAAATAGTTACGTATAAATTATTCGAACCAGACGCTATCTGTTCATTATTGCGATAGAGTGCAAAATTGAGCGGTGCTGAACTGTTGTTAGAAATACAGATTGGTTGCGCATTTATTTGATGCAACGCTTCCAACGATTCATTTTCTGCTCCTGGAATTGCAATCGGAATCGAATAAACTTCATTTCCAACCAATTTTTCTACTTTACATGGTATTGCGCGTTCCTCCGTCCCTATCTCTTTCCGTTTAACCATATAAATTTTGATCTTCTCGGATGTTCGGGGGATGAGCGGTTCCACCTGGAGTCGATATACGCCCGGTTTTAGCTGCCGCGATATCTGAAAATTCCAGTCGTTTTTTCTATCATCGTTTTCTGCTATCGGTTTTGTACTGGTTTCAGCAAAAAGGGAGGCTTTTACATCGACAGAACCATAGCTCCACAATTCATATATCCCTTCTTCATCCACTCTGGCGGTGAGGGAGGCAGGAGATGCTGTGATTGTTTGGGAAAGACCCTCCGCTAATTCATTAGTCTTTACAGCGAGAAAATAAGAGACGTTGTGATCGATTTCTTTGCTTTCTACGAGAATCGTGTACGTCCCCCGGCTGAGCTCGAGAGAAGTCTCTTCTCCGCCTGTAATTGTGGCAATTTCGTCCTCAGAAGGCCGGCTAACAAGTGAGGCGGCCATTTCTTCGGAAAGAGAAAAGGTGATGTTTAGAGTGGCGGGAATAGACAGAGTAAACCTATCCGGAGTCCGCGGCGTGGTTTCTTTCCAAATTCGGGACTGACGTTCATTTAGACCGATAGTGTAGTTTTTGTCATGGGGGGATTCTTCTGCTTCTTTTTTTCTCGAAAACCGCGTTAGCCGTTTGGTTTCAAAATCCTCCGGGAGAGAGTAGAAAAAGTATTTTGCAGGATCCAATTCACCGGAGTATACTCCCTTGTCCTGCACGACGACCGGCCAACCATCCTCTGCCTCCAACCGATAAAAAAAGCTTTTATTCATTCCTCGGTGATCGATGGAATAATTTCCTTTTTGGTCTATATCAAGAGTGAAACGGAGCGCTGTATCTTTAGCAACGGTGTGTCTATAGATGATCTCCTCATCGAGTCTCCCGCCACCGGATAACGGGGTTGGGGTGCAAATCAATCCGGCCCTTCCTTCAGAATTACCTGTTGTGCCGGTTTGTATCAGGTAATATCCGGGTTTTAAATAGGTTTGAATAAGAGCGTTTTTACCGGATCCATTTTCTCGTGCAGAGAAAAGCCGCGGGACAATCGAAGTTCGGATGGTGAGTTCCATAGATAGTCTGCCCCTGGTCTCAATTCGATAAAAAGAAGGCTCACTTACTTTTAATAAGAAGCTTTTCGGTACATTTTGCGGAAAGTAAGCAAAAATCGGCGCATCGGGAGTGAGTACAGGGAAGCGCTCTTGCGGTTCGACACTAAGCTGCTGTAAATCAGGTTCCGATTCAGATAACGGAATGGTATAAAGAGAATAGTAACTGTGTTCTCTACCGGCATTTGTTACGGATATAGTGTGATCACCGGGGAAAAGCGTGACTTTGCGTTGGACTGGCTGGTTATTCACAGTAAGTTTCCCTGATTTTCCTTCAAAATGCAAAGTGGAAGGTTTTTGATTTGTTACGGAAACTGTTGTAGTTTCACCAGGTGAGAGCTTGAAAGCTAACGGTTCGGTTAGCTTGAGCGGGAGTTCTCGGGTAGTGAATCCCACAGGAACCTTATATGAGAGATTATCGATGATTCCCGTCTCACCATTGTCGACCCGCGGCACCTCCACCTCAGACCATATAAAAGAATGTCTGGGAGGAGATGTTTTCTCTGACAGGATCTCACGGAAATTTTCGTTAGGTAAGTCTGTGGTGCCGTCTTTCATGACAGCAAAAGAGAGAATCCCTTCGTTTTTCGGAGTCAATTCCAGAAAGTAATACCCCACACCGAGTTCAAACGCTGAGCCTGCTTCCTGATACTCAACAGAAGCGTATGCCTCCGGATCGAAAAAATAGAGAAACCGATAGGTACAATCCGCAAGGGACTCCGGCGCAGTGACCAACCGGTAGCTTCCCTCCTCTTCAACATAGATGATAGCAATTGTTTGTGAAAGAAGATTGATAGTCCGGACGAGAGGTTTTTTTGAGCTTATTGGCACTATTGTTTCTTCGAGTATCTCTCCAACGGGTTCTTCATATGATTGACTGTAGAGTACCGCAGTCAAATCAATCATCTGTTCGGCTTCAGCAGCCAGAATAGATGAGATCCAGTACTCGCGGTTTTTTTCAGCAGTCTCCAATACTGTATAATCCTTTCTATTAAACAATCGCAATTCGAGTGCATCCCCAGGTGAAGCTTCTACTGTGAGCCACACTTTATCTGTGCTGGGTGTATAAGAGATACTGCACCATGGATCAGCTGATTTTGAATCAATGTAACTGCTTCTTCCGCCACTCCGGTTTCTGCTTTCACCGGCCCGGTAGGGGACTACCTCTATTCGCGTGTGCTTTTTTTCTTCCCGGATCGCTTGGAAAAAATTTGCATCACCCGAGACCAAGTAGCTATCTCGCCCGAAAGGTGATATTTTTCGAGATATTACGTTATTCGTACCTAAGTACTCAGCCCCTCTCCTTATGTAGAGAGGAGTTGTATTCTGAGACTCTTCCTCCGATTCGTTTGCCCAGGGAAGTCGAACCCCTCCGGTACATCGGAGGAGGTAGGTTCCCGCCGGGAGTGGCTCGGAAAACTCGAAGTAAGTCATCGGATTTCCCGAAACAGGTTCATAAGTGCTGCGAAAAGGACGGGATTCAAGAAGCCATTCTCCAGCTTCCCAAAGTGAACATGATTTCAGACTTCGACCCATAACTTCGAGGTGGAGTGGTGTGTCGTTTTTATCCATATGTATCCAGTATGAACGGATTTCTCCCTCTTCTAAGGTCGTTTCTATCACCTCCGTCCCCGATATAAAAGGAAAATCCAATACACTTTGACCGTTTTGCTCTTCGAATTGCCTTATATTCAGTGTCGTTTCCGGATCAGAAGCATCATCACGTGTTTGTTCAGTTGATTGGTCCGGATAGAAGATAATTTTGTATTCTCCTTGCTCTAATAAAAGATCGATATTTCCATCCCTGCGTCCCGGCGTTCCGTTTTCAGCCAACATTCCGGACATTCGGTCGACAACAGCAAGGGCAGTGCCTGTTTTACTTTCAGCCTGAAAAGAGTACCACCCTCTTTCAGGTATGGTGATGATGATCTCCTTTTCATTGTGAGTATTTACAGTTACTGTGTTTTGATACCCATCCCGGGCGGACAGTCCCGTCAGACTGAGGAATCCAAACATCATAATAATGAGAACCATATTTATACGGATGTTCATTCGATCCTCCTCTTTTTAGCGAACTTGATAAACTGATCAAGCGGGAGCGGTTTGCTGTAGTAGTACCCCTGTATGTATGGACAGTTATGGGAATGGAGGAATTCTACCTGTTCTCTACTATCTGCCCCTTCTGCAATAACCTGTAGCCCTAATCCAAGAACCATATCAATGATAGCCCGGACGAGGGCGCTATCCTGTTTATCATGAGGAATACTCATAATAAATGAGCGGTCTATTTTGACTGTTTCTATTGGGAGAGTTTTCAAGTAGCTAAGTGATGAATATCCGGTCCCGAAATCATCGATAGAAAAGTTTAGTCCTAAATCGTTCATTTGTCTCAGATGGCTTAAAGCAACATCAGTATCTTCCATGAGAGCACTTTCAGTGATTTCGAGGTGGTATCTTTCAGCTTTGATTCGATATTTATTTAGAAGTGATTCAACTGTTGATATGATATTGTCGGATTTTAACTGTTTTGTTGAGAGATTTACACTCATGTGTATATCGTTGAGGTTTTCCTCCATCCAGCGGGCTGCATCTCTACAAGACTGCTCGAGCACCCAATTCCCAATATGTATCATGAGACCCGTCTCTTCAGCTAATGGAATAAAGAGGGCGGGAGAAACATCCCCCAATTCCGGATTTTTCCACCGAAGAAGCGCTTCGGCACCGATTACATTACCGTTTTTATCTACCTGAGGTTGATAATGGAGAGCCAGTTCATTCTTCTCGGCCGCATTCCGGAGCAAAGATATGATTTCTACTTTTTTTATTGCATTTTTCTGCATATCACGAGTGTAAAATCTGAAAGTATTCCGGTCCTTTTTGGCTTCATAAAGGGCATTATCTGCATTGGCTATCAATTGATTCGGATCCGCCCCGTCACGTGGATAGACTGCGATTCCGATACTTGTGCCTAAGGAAAACTCATGTCCACCTAAGATAAAAGGTTTACCGAGACTATTTATGATCTTCTCCCCGACATATGCTGCATCGGTTTCATTCGTAAGATGATTGAGAATGATTGTAAACTCGTCTCCAGCCAGTCTAAAAAGTTCATCACTGCTACGGATGCACTCTTTGAGCCTATCCGTTGCTTCTTGAAGCAGACGGTCTCCAGTAAGATGGCCCAAACTGTCGTTTACATCTTTGAAATGGTCGAGATCAATAAAAAGCAGTGCTCGATTTCTTTCAGATTTAGAGCGGCCGGCTATACTCAAACTCCGTTCGAGTTGGTTATAAAATGATTTGCGATTTGGTAGCCCGGTCAGTGAATCATGGTAGGCGAGATAAATTAGCTTTTCTTCGGCTTGCTTCTGTTCGGTAATATCTTGTGAAACTCGTGCTATTCGATAAATATTCCCTTTTTCGTCGCGAATCGGATAGATCTTGTCTCTAATCCAGCGGACATCTCCATTATCGTGACGTTTTATTCTGTACTCTCTTGTAACTGTAGAATCAGGGGGGAATGCAAGATCCTGCTCAATGAGAGCAATATCCTCTTCATTTATTGATTCGAACCATGGAGTCATAGATGTATACAGTTTTTCAGAGGGCAATCCCCAGATGTTTTTGAAGGCTTGAGAAATAAAGAGCAGATTTTCTGAATTAGGATCATAGAGCCAAAACACTTCATCGATATGACGAGCTATTTGATCAAAACGTTCCTCACTTTGATTGAGTGCAGCATAGGCTTTTTCTACTTCGTTTGAGGTATTGATAAACTTTCTAAGTACAGCAGCCATTGTAAGTATAAGGAAAAAAGTAATACCTAATGGAAATCTCGAATACGCGGTGTTTGGAAAGAATCCAATGCGAACGTTGGTATATATATGGATGATATCATCCGCGGCAAAGAATCCGGTAAGAACAAGACCGATGAGGACAGAGAGAAGATATCGGCTCCTTCGATTTGTTATCATATCAACCAGGATGAGAAAAACAAGAAGAATAAAATAAACGCCTAAAAGAATATCTCTGATCGAATAAACGGGTCCTTCGAATCCCCGCCCGATCTGGCCGGCTTCTCGTATTGTTTCTGTATAAATATTCGTTACTGAGATAAACAGATCAGGAAAAGAAAAAGCAATAAGAGTAAAAAAGATGGCTGCTCCCAATCCAATAGCCGTAAGCATCTTTGTGAGTGACTGCAGTGGCTTAGAAAGATTGAGAAATTGATAAAAGAAAAACGGGGTAGCGAATAAAAATGCAGCGCCAAAGATTTGTTCGAGCCGATGAAACTGAACGGCAATATGAAGAAGCTGTTTCCCCGTACCGAAAAAGATGACCAAACCCTCTGAAACAACAAATGCAAATGCAATAAAGCTTAAAAGAGCTGTACTCAAATAGAGTGAATTTTTAGTTCGCAAATAAATAAAAAGGAATATAGCGAAGCCGAAAAAGAGAGCTCCGGAACAGATAGCCGGGATAGTAATAAGTTGTGGATGATTTTGTAAGCTGACCATGGTTTTTATTCTATTCTATTATAGCGGGCCTGAATTATCCATTCTTTTTCTCTTTTATAATCATATTGTTAAATTTACGTCGGCGAATTTGGGGACGGAGGAAAGCTCAGCAATAGCTCAATCTGTTGTTGATTTGAAAATTTATTGTTATTGTTGAAATATGCACCCTTTGGAACAAATCTTTAAAAAAATACATAAAAAAAGCTACAAAGCGTATAAAGAGCTTACTAAAAAAACTTTTACATTTGAGAACTACTCTATTTCTTTTGATCATATTCAAGGTGACCCCTTCGCCGGTCCTTCTAAGATAACTGCCTCCGTCCCTTTAGCGATATTGGGTATCCCGGAGGAAACATATAATAACACCATTAAGTCAATTGCATTTAGGGATGCGCTCTCAAGAGTATTCGCCAAAAACGTACATTCAATCGCCGCTGGAAACCGGGGAAGCGGCGGCTCCGGATCTTTTACAATTAATAACGGAACGCAAAAAATATTAAACCGAAATTCTGTGGTTTTCGGACAGAATAGGGAAAATAAAAAATCACTTCTTTTTAGAGTTCTTGTTGGCCTCCCTGCTTATGGTAGACGTATCGCTGGAGATCAAGCTGTAACGATGTTTTTTGATGAGCTACCCAGAATAATTGAAAAAAGCACCCTTTGGAAAAATTTAGATCATGAGTATTTCTTTGACTTTGTAGAAATCATCCAAAAACAGGAAAAAATTCGTCAAGAATTGAGGGACGGAGGATTAATAGCCTTTATAGCTGACAATTCGATTTTGCCCCGAAGGTCGGGGGTTGACGACCGACCACTTAAAAATGGGGTACCTTTCAAATCCCCTGAAAGCATGCGAATTACTGTTTCTTTTAATGAAGGGACGGAGGTAACCGGAATGGGTATAAAAGAAGGGGTTACCATTATCACAGGCGGTGGCTTTCACGGTAAATCTACATTATTAAACGCGATACAGGCAGGAATTTACAATCATATCCCAGGAGATGGACGTGAGTTTGTTATATCCATTCCTGAACTTGTCAAAATACGCGCAGAAGATGGTAGAAACATAGAAAAGGTAGATATCTCAACTTTTATTAATAATCTTCCCGAAGGGCGCGATACAGTATCTTTTTCAACTCCGAATGCGAGCGGGTCTACCTCTCAAGCAGCTAATATTATGGAATCATTAGAGATTGGGGCAAAGTGTATCATTATGGACGAAGATACGTGTGCGACAAATTTTCTCATTAGGGATAAACGCATGCAGGAGTTGATCCCTGCTAGTAAGGAACCGATTACTCCTTATATTGATGTTGCTAGACCTCTCTATGAGCAAAAAAAAGTCTCTACTATATTTGTTGTAGGTGGTTCGGGCGATTACATCGATATTGCTGATTTCGTTATTATGCTTGATCGCTATTATGCTCACGACGCAACACGTCAAGCGCGTGAAATTGCTCAACAATTTCCTTTTGCTCATATTAATCGGTTCTCTGGCAAGATCCAATTAACATCTAGATATCCAAGGAGTTCCTCGATAAACCCTAGTAAGGGAAAACGAAATGCAAATATTAAAACTAGAGATAACAAAATCTTATTTGGAAGGGATGAAATCGATTTGTCGTCATGGGAACATATAGTTGATCCTACTCAATTGGCTACAATTGGAGATATTCTTTTATACGGTGTAATGAATAAGGTATTTAATGAGGATGTAAACATTAGAGATTTTATTGATACAATTATGGATAAGATTGATAATGAAGGATTTGATTGCATTTTTAAAGGCACCGGTCAGAATTGGTCATATTATTGTCAGCTCCGTCCCCTTGATATTGCTGCAGCTCTTAATCGGTTGCGAACTCTTTCTGTTAGTCAATAGAATTTTCAGGAAAAACAACTTCAAATGTTTCACAGATAACTGGAGTATCTTCGGAAAAACCGATTCCAAGGCTTTCCAATTCTTCAGTCAAGCATCGTCGATGAACTTTCTGCCAATATTCGAGTGATTTATCACCTTCCCCTTCTATAGAAGCAAAATCAGCAGTAACCATGTTAAAAGGAGTAATTGTAATTTCAGTTGTCCTGATTACGCATTGCGCATTCCCGTCATAATCTGTAATTATGCTGTAGGCTCCAGCTTCAGGAATCGGTTCATTTTCGTGTTGTAGCGCCAGAAGGGATGATGCCGTACCCCGTTTGACACCTTTTAAAACCAATTTAGCAAGTTCATTTGCTAGTTCTTTTTTGTCGGAAAAATGCCATACGCTGAAACGATTAGCTCTTGGTTTTTCTGTATCTTTAATAGTGGATAAATGTTTATCCCACATTTTACTGACAGATGGATCCATGTTTGCTATATTTCTCCATTATTATAATTATCGATAAAATACGCTTTAGAATCATCACCTTTGAATAAAATAACTGCACTATAATAGAGATAATACCTGATGTTTATACTCATGCCAACTAGTACGTTTTATTGTTTTTTCTTTAAGCGGTTGATTTTTTTTGCAAAACTACAAATTTTTTTTTATAGGAACTATTCAGGCACTGAGGTAAACAGTAAAAACAGTATACCTCGCTTAAAAATACTGGACAGTTAAAAAAAGACATCTTAAACTTGAGCTATGAAGAAACTTCTCCGCATGTTTATTATTGTTCTTATCATTTTACTACCGAGCCAATTGCTGTTTTCTGATTCTAGAAATGATAATAAAAAAAATATTTATAACGAAATATATTCTTTTACTGCTTTAAATGTTCCAGGTACAGCTAAAAGTGGGAAAAATGGACGAATTGCTTTAAATTATGATCCGTATTGGACTATTAAAAGTATCATTACTGAAGGAATAGGAATCGGTAGCGGTTTTGAAGTGGCTTTTCTTCCTTTTTTAGCCTTTAAGATAAATTTAGTTTATATAGCTATTCCACAAGAAATTATTGGTATTAGGTATGTGCTCTCTATTATAAATTTTTCAGGGGGCATGAGGTTTTACTATTTAGCTACAGGTGCAAATGGTCCTTTTATTGGTGTCCATGGAGGGCTTTTTATTTTTTCTGCAAATATTTCGAACTATGATGTTACGGTACCTTTGGTACCGATGGTTATGGCGGAAACAGGATATAAATGGAACTTCATGCGGAATAAAGGATTTTTTTTAGAACCATCAGTCGGTTATATTTTTACAGAGCCCGTAATAAATCTAGGCAATAGCACCCAATTAGGAGGCATGTATATCACAATTAATATTGGCTGGGTTTTTTAGAAATAATGAATAGGGACGGAGGAATAAAAAAGGAATAA
>CAZKZZ010000083.1:0-15216 GCA_964557375.1 uncultured Spirochaetales bacterium
TCGATGTGATCATCGGTCTGTTAAAAGCACTCGACATCGATTATTATCAGAAAGAAATCGAAGATTTCAGCAACTTTCATTTTTTTAAAGAAGTTATATCCGATGATACCAGGCTTACCTTCTATTATACCGTTCCGAGTGGAAAAATAGAACTCGGCGGAGAGGTGGCCAGTAAACTTCGTAAAAATCTATCATATTTAGGTATTCATCCGGATATTATCGTTCGGACCGCAATCGTAACCTATGAGGCGGAGATGAACTGCATTATGTACGGCGGCGGTGGAGAAATACGTGCTTTTCTCGACAAGAATAAGATAGTTATTGAGGTATCCGACGAAGGCCCCGGTATCGAAGATATCGAGAAGGTAATGCTTCCCGGGTACTCGACAGCCCCTGATTGGATCCGTGAACTCGGATTCGGAGCAGGAATGGGATTACCGAACATCAAAAAGAACTCCGAAAAACTAGACATCCAATCCGAGCTCGGTAAGGGTACGAAACTTACAAGTACGATTCCTTTGGAGATGGTATGACGTTACAAGAAATCGTCGATGCATTCGACCTGGAGGTGGTCTCCGGGCAAGAAAACCTGGACCGGAACGTTGAACACGGTTACGCAAGCGATCTCATGAGCGATGTTATAGCAAACGCTCAGGAAGGAGATCTCTGGATAACACTTCAGATTCATGTAAACGTGGTTGCTGTTGCGGTTATGAAGAATTTGAGCGGAATTATTCTCATTGGGGGAAGACGCCCGGAGGAGGCAACCCTGAAGAAAGCCCATGAGGAACACATGCCCATCCTGACGAGCCGGCTGTCAGCCTTTGAAATGGCCGGAAGGTTGTATAGTACCGGCATTACCGGGCATGAGGATGCTTGAGAGGTACAATATGGATCTGCATATCCACACCTGTCTTTCTCCCTGCGGTGATCCAACCAGCGTTCCAACCAGGATTGTTCAGTCGGCGCTGCTCAAAGACCTCGATGCCATAGCAATCTGCGACCATAATGCATCTGAAAACGTTGCCGCGGTAAGAAAAGCGGCACTGAAAAGGGGGCTTTCCGTTTTTGGCGGTATGGAAATTTCATCTCAGGAGGAAATTCACCTGCTGGGGATCTTTGATGAAGATGACGCGCTCCAAAAGATGCAGCAGCTCGTGTATGACCATCTTCCGGGGAGCAACAATGTTGATGCATTTGGTCCCCAGTACATCGTCGATCATGAAGATTATGTAGAAGGATACAACAACCACCTGCTTATCGGTGCGACGGACCTGGATGTTGAAGCGATTATCCGGGCGGTCCATGATCTCGGAGGGGTGGTGATTGCCTCCCACGTAGACCGCGAGGCGTTCGGGATCATTAGTCAGCTCGGCTTCATTCCGGAAAATCTCGATCTCGATGCCCTGGAACTGTCCAAAAACTATAAATCTTCTCCATATTCCCTGGCCGATTTGGATTATCAGTTTATCAGCTCCTCGGACGCCCACAGTCCCGAGGATATCGGCTCGGCATTTTCTACCTTTCTGCTCGAAGAACCGACAGTGGGAGAGCTAAAAGCCGCGCTAAGCAAACAAAACGGGAGGCGGGTCATCTCAATGACGTAATGAGGAATAATTAATTAGGAGTAATATGGAAGATTTGTCCTTGCACGTATTGGATATTGTCGAAAACTCGATCAGGGCAGGAGCAACTGAGATAAAAATTGAGTTGTTCGAAGACCCCGAAGCTGATATCCTACGGATTGACATTGCGGATAACGGAAAAGGAATGGATGAACAGACAGTGCGTAACGCGCTGGATCCTTTTTTTACCTCAAAACCTGATAAACGGGTGGGACTCGGCATCCCTCTTTTTTTTCAGGCGGCGAGAGAGGGAGGAGGCGCTTTCGACCTCCAATCCAAACTGCTCGGGGGTACGAAAATCAGCGCATCGTTTCGTCTCAGTCACCCGGACCGGAAACCGACAGGTGATATGGATGGCACCGTGCAATTGTTAAAGTTCACCCATCCGGATATCTCTTTTTCATATACCTGTAATAGAATTGAAGTAAAGGAGCGATCGTATGAAACTGAAACCGGAAGATCTAGATAAGATCAGCCAAAAAATGAAATCGACTACCATGCTTCGTGAGGGAGCTGGACGGGTTAAAATAACGGTCCATATGGGCACCTGCGGAATTGCTTCAGGGGCTCGGGAGATTTTGTCGGCATTTATGAAAGAAATAGAAAATGTGGACGCGAAGGACATTATCCTCACAACCTCCGGGTGTGCGGGGCTGTGCAGCAAGGAACCAATGGCCACGATTGAGCTCAAGGATGAACCCCCGGTAAAATATGTCGAGCTGAATCCCGATAAAGTAAAAAAAATATTTTCAGAACACGTCATGGGCGAGCGGATCGTTGAAGATTACGCGCTTGCCTTGGGAAGTGAGAGGATATCGTAAATGCCACGTTACAGAATGAATCTAATGGTTTGCACCGGCACCGGCTGTGTCTCCAGCGGAGCGTTTGATATAAAGAACACGCTCGAAGAGGAGCTTAAAAAGCAGAAACTCGAAGAAGAGGTTCAGGTCATCACAACCGGATGTAATGGATTTTGCGCAAATGGGCCGATTGTCGTCGTCCAGCCTGACGGCATATTTTACCAAATGCTCACTCCGGAAGTCATCCCTTTTCTGGTAGAAGAGCATTTTCTCAAGGGCCGTCCGGTCCCCAAGCTGATGTACACTCCGCCCGAAGAGGAAGCGCCTATCCCGAAGATGAAGGACATCGGATTTTTCGGAAAACAGCGGCTCATTGCCTTAGCCAACCGAGGTATTGTTGACCCGGAAGCTATCGATGAGTACATCGGGAGGGACGGCTATAAAGCGCTGGCTAAAGCTCTTACCGGGATGACCTCCGATGAAATTATCGAAGAAATTTTGAATGCGGGTTTACGCGGGCGGGGAGGTGCCGGGTTTCCAACAGGAAAAAAATGGCAAATCTGTAAAAACCAGCCCGGGGATGAAAAATACATCATCTGCAATGCTGACGAGGGGGACCCCGGTGCGTTCATGGACCGTTCCATCGTCGAATCGGACCCTCATGTAGTCCTCGAAGGGATGATTATCGGCGCAAAAGCGATCGGGGCCCATGAAGGGTTTATCTATATCAGAAACGAATATCCCCTGGCTTTGAAGCGGATTCTCCTCGCCATCGAGCAGGCAGAAGCATACGGGCTGTTAGGGGAAGATATCCTCGGAAGCGGATTCGACTTTTCGATTTCCGTACACCGGGGTGCCGGTGCTTTCGTCTGCGGTGAAGAGACATCTCTTATCAATTCCCTCGAGGGCAATCCACCCCAGCCCCGGGTCAAACCGCCCTATCCGGCCCAGTCCGGGTATATGGGTAAACCGACCAATATCAACAATGTCGAAACGTTCGCCAATGTCCCCCGGATCATTCAGCACGGCGCGGATTGGTTCAACGCTATCGGCACGGAGACCAGTAAAGGTACCAAGGTGTTTTCGCTAGTGGGCAAAGTAAATAATACCGGCCTCGTCGAAGTACCCATGGGGATAACTTTGCGGGAGATCATCTACGATATCGGGGGCGGTGTCCCGGACAATAAGAAGTTTAAGGCCGTTCAGACCGGCGGGCCTTCCGGAGGCTGTATTCCCGAGTCTTTACTCGATATCCCGGTGGATTTCGAATCCCTCCGCGAAGCGGGCTGCATTATGGGTTCGGGCGGGATGATCGTTATGGACGAGACCACCTGTATGGTCGATGTCGCCCGTTACTTTCTCTCCTTTACCCAGGAGGAATCGTGCGGAAAATGTGTTCCCTGCAGGATCGGTACGAAACGGATGCTAGAACTATTGACCGCAATCTGCGAAGGCGAAGGAAAGGAAGGGGATATCGAAACACTCGAGGATATGTCCTATGCAATTATGGATTCCGCTCTCTGCGCGTTGGGACAAACGGCCCCCAATCCTGTATTGACGACGATCAAGTATTTTAGGCACGAATACGAAGCCCATATCAATGAAAAGCGGTGTCCTGCCGCGGCTTGCAAAAACCTGATTACGTATGAGATCATCCCTGAAAATTGTACCGGATGCCACGCCTGTTTGAAGGTGTGTCCGGTCGAAGCGATTAGCGGGGAGAAAAAAGAACCCCATATCATTGATCAAAGCAAATGTATTAAATGCGGTATGTGTATCAGTACGTGTCGTTTCGATGCGATAAACGTCTCATAACGAAAATAAGGAAGATAGAATGAGCAGTAATGTAACGTTGACAATAGATGGTAAGGAAGTAACGGTCAGGGAGGGAGTTACCCTGTATTGGGCTGCAAAAAAAGCAGGAATAGAGATACCCCATCTCTGTTATAATGAGGATCTTCCCCCCATGAGCTCCTGCCGAATCTGTGTTGTAGAAGTCGAAGGTATGCGGAACCTCGCCATCTCCTGTACCCATGCAGCGGGTGACGGGATGGTGGTCCGCACAAATAGCGAACGGGTAAAACGGGCCCGAAAGTTCAATCTCGAACTCATCCTCTCGGACCATACGGTCGACTGCATCACGTGTGAGAAAAGCGGAACCTGCCTGTTGGAGAAATACGCGTATGAGTTCGGTATCACCCGTCCTTCATTCGAAGGCGAACGAAGCGAGCGGGGTGTGCGTGAAGACGATCCGTTTATCGTAAGAGACTACAATAAATGTATTCTCTGCGGCCGCTGTGTGTATGTCTGCAATCAGGTTCAGTACGACAATGCTATCAACATTGGAAGCCGTGGTTTCGCCTCCACTATTACCACTGCGTTCGAACGCACTCTCCAGAACACGACCTGTGTTTCGTGCGGAAGGTGTGTCTCGGTCTGCCCGGTGGGCGCGCTTACCGAAAAAAATCGGATCGGCAAGGGGCGTGAGTGGGAACTCGAGAGTACGAGGACCATCTGTCCTTACTGCGGATGCGGCTGTACCCTGGAAATGCATACGAAAGACGGAAAATTGGTCAAAGTAACGACTCCGCTTAAAGATACGGTCAATCATGGGGATCTCTGTGTAAAAGGAAAGTTCGGCACCGAGTTCATCGACCATTCAGAACGGCTGACCACACCGCTTATCAAGAAGAACGGTAGCTTCGTGGAAGCCTCCTGGGAGGAAGCGCTCCAGGTTGTCGTCGATAACCTAACCCGCATTAAAAATGATTACGGCCCCGACGCGATAGGCGGATTGTCGAGTGCAAAATGTACCAACGAAGAGAACTACATTTTCCAGAAGTTTATCCGCGCCTGTATCGGTACTAATAATGTGGACCATTGCGCGCGCCTCTGCCACTCGTCCACCGTTACAGGATTGGCCCGGGCATTCGGAAGCGGTGCAATGACCAATTCCATGAGTGAGCTCAGACATGCGGACTGCATCCTGGTTACCGGATCGAACACCACCGAAGCACATCCCATCATCGCTCTGGACATCAAAGCGGCAGTCGAAAAAATGGGTGCCAAGCTTATCGTTGCGGATCCGAGGAAAATCGGGCTGGTGGATTTCTCCACGTTATGGCTCCGGCAGAAGTCGGGTACCGATGTAGCCCTGTTCAACGGAATGATGAATGTTATCATAAACGAGGGGCTTGCCGACGAAGAGTTTATTGCGGAGCGGACGGAGAATTACGAACAGTTCCGCGAAGTCGTTTTAAAATATGATCCCAAAAAGGTTGCCGAGATTACAGGTGTGCCGGCGGATGACATTGTAGAGGCGGCCCGTATCTACGGGAGTGCTGAAAAATCTTCAATCGTCTACAGTATGGGGATTACCCAGCACACCACCGGGACCGATAATGTGTTGAGTCTGGCCAATCTGGCCATGCTTACCGGAAATATCGGAAAGAAGAGCACGGGTGTGAATCCGCTCCGCGGCCAGAACAATGTACAGGGTGCTTGTGATTTAGGGGCACTGCCCAATGTGTATCCGGGCTATCAGAAAGTAAATGTTGAAAACCTGCAGAAGAAGTTCGAAGAGGCTTGGAGTGCAAAACTCTCTCCGAATGTCGGACTGACTGTAGTCGAGATGTTACACGGAGTTGAGGACGATACCATCCGGGGCATGTATATTATGGGTGAGAACCCATTTCTGAGTGATCCCAACATCAACCGAGTTAAGAAGGATTTGGAAGCACTCGATTTTCTCGTGGTACAGGATATTTTTCTCTCGGAGACTGCAGAGTACGCTGATGTGGTCCTCCCCGCGGCCAGTTTCGCGGAGAAGGACGGTACGTTTACCAATACGGAACGAAGAGTCCAACTGCTGCATGTGGTCAAATCTCCCCCGGGGTCCGCGCGGCCGGATTGGGAAATTATCTGTGATGTCAGCAGCAGAATGGGGTACACCATGCACTATGAAAGTACGGCAAAAATCATGGATGAAATAGCTTCAGTGATGCCTATCTACGGCGGAATAAGCCATGAACGAATCAAAAAGTTCGGGCTGCAGTGGCCCTGCCCGGACAAGGAGCATCAGGGTACACCGTTCCTTCACAAAGGCAACTTTACCCGGGGAAAGGGACTGTTCAGTGCCGTTGATTTCATAGAGCCGGCGGAACTGCCTGATGAAACCTATCCCCTTGTCCTGACGACAGGAAGAATACTCTATCATTTTCATACCGGAACGATGAGCCGTCGTGCCGAAGGTCTCGATGCGGTACGGCCCCACGGTTTTGTCGAAATACATCCGGATGATGCGAAAGAGCTCGGCATAAAAAACGATGAGATGGTCACGGTCAGTTCCCGAAGGGGCACGGTAACAGCCCATGCGGTAGTCACTTACAGGTCCCGGCCCGGGTCTGTATTCATGGCGTTTCATTTCCGGGAAGCAGCGGCAAATATTCTCACCAACGATGCACTCGATCCGATTGCAAAGATCCCTGAGTTAAAGGTGTGTGCGGTCAAGGTGGAGAAGGCGGAACCGGTACCGGCGGGATAATAGATTTCAGGGAAAGACCTATCCTGTTTCGAGCTGTATCTACCGAGATTACTCTGACATTCACCTGTTGATGCACTTTTACGATATCTCGTGGGTTCGAGATGAAATGGTCGGCCAGCTCACTTATATGCACCAGCCCGTCTTGATGGACCCCGATATCCACAAACGCCCCGAAGTTTGTCACGTTGGTAACAATACCGGGAAGGACCATCCCTTCCCTGAGGTCTTCAATCTGGCGAATATCATCTTTGAATTGAAACGGTTTGAACGTTTCTCTGGGGTCTCTGCCCGGTTTTTTCAATTCGTCAAGGATATCGGTGAGGGTGGGAAGACCGGTATGTTCATCCACGTACGGAGAGGGATCGATTGTGCCGCACAACGCTTCATTACCCACCAGTTCGGTCAGAGTCACATTTAGATCGGCGGCGATACGCTCGACTATCCCGTACCGTTCAGGATGGACCCCGCTTGCATCGAGCGGATTGGTCCCGCCCCGAATACGCAGGAAACCGGCAGACTGCTCGAACGTCTTCGGACCGAATCCGGTTACGCTGCTGAGGCCGCCGCGGTCCGGGAAAGGACCGTGGGACCCGCGGTATGAAACGATGTTTTCAGCGGTTTTTGAGCTTAAGCCCGAGACGTAGCTAAGAAGCTGTTTGCTCGCGCTGTTCAGTTCGACCCCTACACGATTGACACAGCTTACAACGACGTCATCGAGAGACTTCTTGAGAAGCTTTTGGTCAACATCGTGCTGATATTGGCCTACTCCGATTGATTTCGGATCAATTTTTACCAGTTCCGCCAAAGGGTCCATCAGCCGTCTGGCAATGGAGACCGCACCCCGTACGGTAACGTCGTGGTCGGGAAACTCTTCCCTCGCCGCGGGGGAAGCCGAATAGATAGATGCACCGCTTTCATCGACCGAGACAAGTACCGGTCCGCCTCCCTCCCTGTTCGAAAGATCGAGGGACTTCATAAAATCCAGCGTCTCTCTGCCCCCGGTGCCGTTTCCTACCGCAACCGCTTCGATTTGAAACCGGCGGACCAACGCTCCGATTGTTTCCGCTGCCTCATCGGTTTTGTTATGCGGGGGGAGAGGATATACGGTTGTGTTGTGTATGAGATTCCCCTCCTTATCGAGACAGACAACTTTACAGCCGGTTCTTTGACCGGGGTCGATGCCCATGACCGCTTTACTGCCTAAAGGCGGAGCGAGCAGGAGTTCCCTGAGATTTTCCGCGAAAACGGTGACCGCGGCTTCATCTGCCCGGGATTTCAATTCTTTCTTGATCTCGTTTTCGAGGGCCGGGGCGAGGAGCCGCTTATAACTATCGGTAATACTCATTTCTACCTGTTCGAGACATGCCCCGGGATCGGCTGCAAACTTCATCTCTTTCCGTGCGGTCTGTTCGGTAATGCGGACTGCTGTTTCTTCTTCCGGAAGGATATGCAGTGTCACGTACCCCTCTGCGGAAGCTCTAATTACTGCGAGGACCCGGTGTGAAGGCGCTTTTCGCGCCGGCTCACTCCATCCGAAGTAATCGCGATACTTTTGCGCTCCTTCCGCGCTGCTTTTCTTTTTTACTGCCTTCGAAGTGAGAACAGCCTCCTCTCTGAATAGACGCCGCAGGGCCTTGCGCACCGATGGATTCTCGCTTATCCGTTCCGCTATGATATCTCGTGCTCCGGCGAGGGCCTCTTCCGGAGTGGTAACCTCGTGCTCCGGGTCTACAAAGCCTTCTGCTGTACGGAGCAGCTGCTCGACGGTGTTTCCTCCGGTCCCCCTAAGCAGGTTTTCAGCCAAAGGTTCCAGACCTTTCTCCGCCGCGGCCATTCCCCGGGTGCGTTTTTTCGGCCGAAAGGGCAGGTAGATATCTTCGAGTTGAGCGAGGGTGGGAACGTTGCGTATTGCCTTCTCCAGGTCGACAGTCAGCTTGTCCTGTTCCCGCACTGACCGAAGTACCGCTTCTCGCCTCTTTTCCAGTTCACGGAGCCCGGCCGCCGTGTCCCTGATCCTCCTGATCATTTCTTCATCGAGATTCCCGGTTGCCTCTTTCCGGTATCTGGCCAGGAATGGAACGGAAGCTCCTTCGTCGAGCAAGGTGAGCGTGCGTGAGACTTGGCGCGTGCTGAGGGCGAGTTTTTCTGAGATCTGGTTTACCATACTGTTATCCGCTTTATTGAAATTTGATCATAGTTTGATACGGGCAGGAGAGGCAAGGTGTTATTTGGTTGCTGTCCCCACGATTCGCACCACTAATAAAAAAAAAGGCCGCCGCGGAGTTGACTCTTAGCAAGTTAGACCGTTTGCGGCGGCCGAAGGTATAGGTACCCGATACTTATGCTTTTTTCTTCGGTCCTAAATAGGCGGACCAGTAGCTCATTCCAACAAAAATGACCCCGCCGATAATATTTCCAATCGTTACGGGGATGAGATTGCGTACGATAAAACTGCCCCAATTCAGGGCCCCGGCTGCAGCTCCGGCAGGAACAGGAACACCTGCCAAGTTTTTCAATATAATACCGGTCGGGATAAAGTACATATTGGCAACACTATGCTCGAAACCGATGGCGACAAAACCCATGATGGGGAAAAAGATTGCGAATATCTTTCCGATCGTCTGCCGGGCGGAAAGGGCCATCCACACGGCCAGGCACACCAGCCAGTTACAGCCGATGGCCCGGGTCAACGCCTCCACGAATGACAGGCTCACTTTACCGTAGGCAATACTCACCGCTTTCGCGCCGAGTGCTCCGCCTCCCGTTTCCCATAAACCGGAGAGGAAAAAGAGAAAGACGATAATAATCGATCCGATAAAGTTCGAGATATAGACCAGTCCCCACCGCTTGAGCATTTTCCCAAAGGTTATCTCGCCTGCCATGACACTGGAGATCATGAGGTTGTTACCGGTAAACAGTTCCGCGCCGGCAATAATGACCAGCATCAGACCAAGACTGAAAACAGCCCCGCTCATAAACTTGGTAAATCCTATCCCGAAGTTGGCAGCCATATCAAAGGTAACCGTAGAGGCGAGCATCCCTCCGAAACCGATGTACGCGCCTGCGAGGATTCCTAATACCAACACCGAGAGCCAGGGAGAAGTGGTCTTCCCGACACCCACTTTTTGGGACACGGTTTCCGCGATCGTGCTCGGACCTTTGTCATCGAGAGACGGGGTAGGAAAATCGATGGATTTTACATACGATTCGATCTTTCCGAGACTCTTTTTCTCCTGTTCTATTTTGAGCCGTTCCGCCTTTTTTACTGCAGCTTTGATCTCGTCAGGGCTGAACGGTTTAGAGACAAAATCGAGCGCGCCCCGTTTCATTGCTTCCGTAGCACGTTCTACCGAAGGATAGCCGCTGATCATGACTACCGATGACTCGGGTGACCGTTTATCGATTTCGCTTATTACATCCATGCCGTCGAACTCAGGCATGTTCCAATCAACTAAAATAACATCAAACTGTGAATCATCGATCAGCTGCAGCCCCTCTTTCGGGCTGTCGGTGGTTACAACCTCATATCCTTCGGGGGAGAATATTTTTCTGCAGGAATCGAGCACGATGGATTCGTCGTCAATCACGAGCATCTTGCCGGCTGTGGCTTCTGCCATGCGTATCTCCTTTCGCCATACGTCTTTTTTAAATTTTCCGAAAAACAGCTTTTCTGAAATGAGCTTTATTTTCTATGATGAATTAAAGGATTTTATAAAAATTTTATTAATTTTATCTGCCTGTAAGCACTTACCAGATTTCAGCACTCAACCGCTGCTCGAGCCAGCGCCGCTGATCTTTAGTCAACTTTCCGACAAAACTTTCTATCCATTGGATGTCACCGGTCAAAAGGGCCAGTTTTTCGTGTTCGGTAAGGTCATATTCTTCTAAAGCGTCTGCCCCTTTGTAGAACAATTCACCGACAAAGGCAGCATCATGGGCTGCTCTCTCTAAGACTGCCAAAACCTGGTCCTTGTGAATGAGTTCCTGTTTTTCCGGGACCGGTTCCCTGTCTACAGAGAGCGCCTTATTGACTTTGGACAAGAGCAAATCCGGTGTAAACGGTTTTTCGATATACTCAGCAGCACCGAGCTTCATAGCCTGGACTGCGGATTCTACCGTGGCATATCCGGTGATGATGATAACAGGGGTTGCCGGTTTGGCACGTTTGACCTCCCGCAGTACCTTCATCCCGCCGATTTCGGGCATCCGGATATCGGTCAATACCAGGTCGAACTCCTGCTCCATGGCTTTGTCCAGCCCTTCCCGGCTTTTTGTGGTTGTTTCTACGGTGAAATTCTCTTGGCCAAGGATTTTTTTCACACTGTCGAGTACGATTTGTTCATCATCAATGACCAGGATCTTCTTTTTGTCCATTGGACTCTCCTTTTACAATGTTCTTTATTGTGTTGAGTAATTCGTCCGGAGTAAAAGGTTTTGGAATAAAAGCGGTTGCACCTCCGGTGATGCTCGTATCGATCGTTTCTGAGGTCGGATAACCGCTCATGACCAGAATTGGTATGGAAAAGCCTCTCTCTTTTACCTTTCGGATAAAGGAGAGACCGTCTTCCTCAGGCATTTTTATGTCTACCAGGATGAGATCTATCTGTTGTTCAGAAATGGTGTCCATTCCTTCTTGTACATTGGAGGCAAGCGAGATATCTTGACCATCGGATTCCAGAATGCGCTTACAGCTGTTCAATACCACCGGATCATCATCCACTACCAGAATGTGCATCAGGTCTTCTCCTCTAGAGGAAGCCAGATAATAAACGTACTTCCCTGGCCTACCTTACTCTTCACACGAATGGTCCCCCCATGCCGTTCTACAATACCATATGAAACCGACAATCCCAAGCCCGTACCTTTTCCTACCTCTTTGGTTGTATAAAAAGGTTCAAACAGTTTATCGAGATTTTCCGGGCTTATACCGCACCCGGTATCGGTGATGGAGATCTCTATGCCTTTTTTGCTGTATTTTTCAGTAGAGAGGGTAAGGCTCGTATTGATGATGATGTGCCCTCCCGGCTCCATGCTGTCGATTGCATTGATGAGAATATTGATAATCACACTCTGCATCTGGTTTACATCGATCGTTCTCTTGGGCAGGTTTTCTTCCGGATCAAAACAGACCATTACCCCTTTCACCAGCGCCTGGTTTTCGACGAGGTTTATTGACTTTCGGATGAGAGCGTTGATGTCGGTTAGCTCCGGTTTGATTTCGGTTTGCCGGGAAAAGTCGAGAAGCCCTTTGACAATTTCCTTTACACGTTCCGTTGCTCCCGCAATCGTGTTGAGATCTTCTTTTATATCCTCTGCGAGGTCGTCTCTTCGCAAGAGCATGTGTGTAAAGGTGAGAACACCGGTGAGGGGATTATTGATCTCATGGGCAACTCCCGCGGCGAGCCGTCCGATACTGGCCTGTTTTTCGGACTGGAGCAGTTTTATTTCACTGTCCGCCTTCTGCCGACGGTCACGTTCCCGAAGCGATTCGAGCATCTCTATAAATGTCTGCTGCAGCACACCGATCTCCCCTTTCGGCATCGGTCCGATTTCCGGAGAAAGCTGCCCCTGAGAGACCTCTTTGCTCGCCTCGATGAGCCGGTGTACCGGCCTGAATAGCCGCCGTCCGAGAATATACCCTAATACCGCGGCCACGATTACTCCGGCCAATGTGATCATGGCGAAAACGGTGATTGCTCTATTGCGGATAGAATCATATTTTTCTTCTAATACACCGACTGCGAGCATTCCGATTCTGTCACCGAAAATGTCTTGAATGGGCCGGTAGGCGGTAATATACCAGTCATGGACGACGAATGCACGGTCCGTCCACCGTTCTCCCCCGATGAGGACCTTGTTTTTTACCTCGGTCGATACACGGGTGCCGATAGCCCGTTGATCTTCGACTTTTCTCACATTGGTCGCTATGCGGAGATCGCGTAGAAAAATTGTGGCAGTGCCTGCATTTTTTCCTTTAAAGATGTCCCGTTGGAAAACAGATTCGATTACTTTGTCGACAATCGAGTTTTCCTTATTGAGCAGTATCCCGCCATATACGACACCGAGCGGCTCTCCGTCTTCGTAGAGAGGGACCGCGGCCGTAATAGCCATACCGTCAGTGTGGATTGTGTTGTCCGGCCTCTCGGATTCGGCAGAATCGGTTTTATCAATGACTATTTGGGCCTGTTCGGCCAGTTCCGGATTTTCTCTTGTCAAGAACTCCTGACTGAGACGTACTGTACCTGATACGGCGCCCCCTTTATCCAAAGCGAGGTTGCCCATTGGATTATTGAATGAGCTGACCTTTTCGCAGGTTGGAGAAGTCCCGATTCTGCAGATGGTGTTATTTGCGGAAGTATAGACGCCGCCGAAATCGAGATCGATATGCTTTGAGATTTCCTGCAGCCGCATAAACAGGGCGAGCGTATCGTTGTTTTTGAGTGATTGTCTGAAATCCTGGTCTAACGTCGTTACGTTTAGAGCCAGAGCTATTTCATTTTCTCTTTGTGTGAATATCTCATATGCCGCATTGAGGTCTTGACTCATGCGGTTTTCGGTTTCGTTTCTAACTGCGTTGTCGATTATTCTCCCTCCGACAATGAGGGAGACGATACCTACAAGAAAGGAGACCCCGATGAAGCTCGAAATCAGATTGAATCTGGTTGAATAAAACATAAACGCGGCCTTTTCCCACGTGTTAACGGTCAATAGTGTGCAGCAGCTTTAGCCACCGCTGCCTATAAACTTATAGTGTTACATACTAGCTGTCAATCAGGTAATGGAAGAATTGCATCGAATTGGGTGTATCTAATTGTGCAGAAAAGAAAAATTCGTTATTTTATTTTTGGAGGTCAGGTTATGGGAAAGAAAAATAAAAAGTGTGTTTTGTGGACCTGTATCGCGCTTTAAGCGGATGCATGAGTTTTACGGGGTGAAGAAGCTGAAGTGAAAGAGTACCATTTTACTAATATATTTGATTTTTTCAAAAGAATGTTGTACATTTCCTGACAAGGAGAAAAGCGGTGGTCCCATTTGAAGAAATTGGCTCGATTCTGGTGGTAGATGATGTTGCGGAAAACCGAAAGATACTTGCCACCATCATTAATAAGAATACGAAATACGATGTAAGCCTCGCCAGTGACGGGAACGCACTGCTCGAATCAATCGAGTACAATATCCCGGATTTGATACTGCTCGACATTATGATGCCCGGTATGGACGGGTACGAAGTGGCACGGATTTTAAAGAGCAGGGAGCAGACCAAAGACATCCCCATTCTCTTTATTACCGCGGTAACCGAGGTAGAGAGTATTGTAAAAGCTTTTGAATCGGGCGGTGTGGATTACATAACCAAACCGTTTAACAAGAGTGAATTGTTGGCCAGAATCAGTGCGCACATGCAGCTCAAAAAGATGCGGGATGAACTCAAACAGAAGAATGCGCTCCTCGCCGACCGGGAGCTGCATCTGTTGAGCATGGTCGAAGAGAAGACCCGAAAACTGGAGAAGACCACCTCCGCCCTTATTACGGCCCTGGAAAGCGCGAATTTTTTCAACGATACTGATACGGGAAACCACATAAAACGGGTAAGCGAGTACTCCTCCCTGCTGGCAAGGATGTACGGGGCCGATACCGATTTCATCAAACGGATCCGTCTCTATTCTTCGCTTCATGATGTGGGCAAAGTCGGAATTCCCGACAGCCTCCTCAAAAAACCGGGTAAATATACGAATGATGAGTTTACACAGATGCAGGACCACGTAGTCATCGGAGCGCGGATGCTCGATGACCCTGAAATCGATCAGATGGCACGCAATATTGCTCTCTACCATCATGAACGGTGGGACGGAACCGGGTATGTCCATCAGCTCGAAGGAGAGAACATCCCCTTAGAAGCGAGGATCGTCTCCCTCGCAGATGTATACGATGCTTTGTCCCACAAGCGGGTGTATAAGGACGCTTATCCGCAGGACAAAGTGGATGAAATCATACGTGAGAACAGCGGGAAACAGTTCGAACCGAGGCTAGTGGATATCTACTTTGAGAAAAAGAAGGAAATCGAAGAGATAAAAAATGTGTTTTCGGACAAATAGGAGGGGGATTTATGAAGATACGTAAAATAATCGGTATTACTGCCGTTATTGTATTGTTTACAGCTGTTCTGCCTGCGGCAGCCGATGAGATCAATTGGCACAGCACCTATAAGCAGGCTCTCGAGCAGGCAAAAGAGGAGAATAAAAACCTATTC
>CAZKZZ010000084.1:0-2740 GCA_964557375.1 uncultured Spirochaetales bacterium
TAAGGCATATACACCTTGTTGTAGATGCGGAACAGTTTATCCAGCGGGGCCTTAGAGCCGTTTTTATATGAACTTTTTAGCCCTGCGAGCGAGAAATAACGTGCCGTATACGCTACAATATTTTCGATCTTGGTATTCTGTTTCTGAACAAGATGATAGATATTCCCTTCCGTACAATTATTAAAAATCTTTAAAAAAGTAGAGACAAAAAAATCAATAGGAATGATATTGATCCCGCATCCCCGTTTTACAGGAACCGATAGAGGAAAGAACAGCCACCCGTTATCCCCCCGGCTTACTCCTACCTTACCTGCATTTTTGCCGCCCTGTGTATCGAGGTCTGTCCTATAACTTTCGTACAGTCTGTGTATTGCCCGGAGGGGATGGTAGAGAGCATTAAAGCGGAACGTTTTTCCATTAATTGAGTTTCCGTAAACAATGCTCGGGCGGTAAATATTGAGCCGGATACCGGCGTCTCTGCACAACTCTGCCGCGAGATGTTCCGCTTTATGTTTTGTTTCTTCGTAGGGGTTGTTAAAATTATTTGCGCAGGCCGACCGCGCGACCAGCTCTTCCCGGCAGTACTTTCGGGTCTGTCCTGTAACAAATGCGGTACTGACATGATGAAAAAAGAGGCAGCCCCCTTCTACGGCTAATTCCAGTATATTCTGCATGCCGCCGACATTGACCGCCTCCACCTGCTGCTGCTTCGAATGTGAAAATGAAGTGTCAGCAGCGCAGTGGATGATCTCCCGTACCGATTTTGCGAGAGTAGCATATTCCGATTCTGTAAGTGCGAATCTCGGCGCAAGAAGGTCACCTTCGATAACCTGAATCCGGTGCTCGTGTTCTTTCGGTATTTCCAGCCACCGAACGATGCGTTGGAACCGCTCAGGTCCGGTCTTTGGCCGAACGAGCACGGTAATTTTATGCCCCTCCTCAGCAATTGCTTTGACAAGGTGGCTCCCGAGCAGGCCCGTTGCACCGGTTATGAGAACTCTTCCGTTCTGTTCATTACGAATTTTTTTTATTTCGGCAGGTAATGCTCTCATTAGTCAATATACAGAATATGTTCCGGACGGGTGAATCCTTGATAGAGAGTATAACGGATCCACCTTACTCCTTTATAACTGCCGCTGAACTCTTCGATCATTGCCGCGGTCTCTCCCATCGCAGCGCGGCCCCGGCCTAAGTCATCCTCATCGGTGTGGTCTACATAGAAATCATACTCGAATACGGCCCGTTTGCCCATATCGAGAGGTGTGACGAACCCGTAATCGTGATGGATTCCGTGCTTGTCTCCAATCTCTTTGAACCGTTTGTTCATCGCTTCTATGACTTCCGGTTTATCGAGAGGCATGTAGACAATAAAGGCGACGACATGTTTGAACCGGCCCATGCGGGAACTGATGATCCGGAACATGCTCAGCCATACCAGATCGGTCATCTCCGGTCGTCGATAGAGCTCCCTATAAAAATCCTCGAGGTCATCCGGAACTGATCCGGCAAGGGTTTCCGGAGTGCTTTCTAAGAGGGACTCTATGACCGGCAGCAGGTCGGGGTCGCTCAAGAGTTCGTACGGCTTTTGGTTGCCTTCATACTCTCCAATCAACTCTGCTATCTCGCCTTTTTTGAGCAGGGGAAGGGCTAGCATGAGAGTGGAGAAAAGTTTCTGGCTAATAACAGCCTGTCCCATTTTGGTGATTATCTCGCGGTCATACGAATCAGCGAGAACGAGAACGATATAAACAATGCCCAGCGTATCAGTAAAAAAATCCTTGATGGAATAGGCCAGTTCAGTCGTGGGAGAAATGAAGACCGAAAGGTACTCTCCTCCGAGTACTCCCACGGCATTGCCTATACGGCGGGCCCCCAGCTCCCGGGAGAACCGAAGCGCCTCTTCGAGCGTGTCGAAGGGGACGAGTATTCCCTCTTCATCATCGGGGAGGGGATGCAGTTTCACCGATACCTCAGTACATACGGCAGGAACCGTTTTATCTTCTTTTTCGTACCCGTACAGGTTCGGGGCGTCGGGTTGACTGGACCTGAATATTCTCCCGTCTCTGTCTACGAACTCTGCATCGACAATATTGTCCGCTAAGGTCCCGTATGAATGTGAAAAATTCGAGAATATGCCGGAGCACATCATATTCGCGCTGACGAGGGCGGACGGTTCGGCAACATTTACCCGATATCCCCGTTTGACAGCTTCCTCCTGCAGTTTAAAAGCAGCCACCCCTGCTCCGACATCGACTTTCCAGTTTTCTTCATCGAACTCGATTTTCTGCATCCGCTGCATATCGATCACCAATCCATCGGAGAAGACAAATCCCATCACACTCGAGCCGTTCCCCCGGACAGAAAACGGAATATCCCGTTCCCGGCACAGGTCCATGATTCCTGCCACTTCTTCTTTGGCTGCAGGAAGAACAACATACTTCGGCACTGTCTGCATGCTTATCGGGCAGGGGTCATCTGAGTAGGGGATGAGAATCGCCGGGTCATTGGAGGCCCACTGCTCACCGACAATCGACCGCAGCTGGCGCACCGTTTCGTCCGGCTCGTACGTTTTAGGTCTACCGCCCTGTGCGAGGAAATCCTTGACATGGTCTTTTAGCGCTTTCATTACCGTAAGCGGGCGCAGTTCGGTGACGAAATGGCACTGTTTGTCGCAGAGACCGCAGAGTGTACAGCTGTCGGCAATACGGACGAGTTCTTCAGTAACAGGTATGGTTTGCCT
>CAZKZZ010000084.1:2840-15200 GCA_964557375.1 uncultured Spirochaetales bacterium
ACTGTGGAAGCGCTGTTGGCAGCGGCAAGAAGACCGCACTCTTCGATCGGGTACTGTTTCATATAGAAGTAGAGAAATGCGGCCTGAAATGAATCTCCCGCACCAACCGTATCTTTCGGCGGTTCGGGCAGGGGAAACGCTGCTATTTTAATAATTCCTTGCTCACTGCGGATGAAAGAACCTTCTCTGCCGAGTTTGAGTACAAGGATCTTTGCTTCAGGGGCGGCATTTTTCAGGATCTCCTGCGGTTCCGATTTCCCTGTAAGACAACTCCCTTCATACTCGTTTAAAAAAATGATATCTGTGGCCGGGTAAATCTCGTTTTGCAGCAGCTGCAGTTTCTCTTTTTCTTCCCACCCGTCACCTGCGTTTGCATCGTAGGCGGTGGTCAGTCCTTCCGCCTTCGCTTTACGGAACAGCGCTGGAATATCCTCCCTCAGCCTCGGCATGATGAAATAGTTGCATGAATAGACACAGGCCGATTGTTTTATAAATGGGAGACAATCGTTTTCACCGACCGAAAAATCCTTTAAAAGGCCGTTATATGTGGCGACCTGGCGGGGAGTCTGTTCGCTCTCGTCAGCAAAGATAAGAGTGAACGGGGTGTGTTCACCTTCTATAAGGCGCACCCCTTCAGTACTGATTCTGCGTTCCCTGATTTCTTCGAGGAGGGTGTTCCCGTCATCATCTTTTCCGAGCCGGGTGATAAAATAGACCTGTGCTCCCAACGTTGCCAGCCCGCATGAGACGTACCCTGCCGCCCCGGCTATCGTTTTCATGTAGTCGGTTATCATTACCTCTATTCCCTGCTCGAGGGGAGGACACCGGTAGATATAGTCGTAATTTAAGTCTCCCACGATAGTGATTCCGGGCCGGGAGGAGCGGTCTCGAGCTTCGGTTTCCAGTTTTTCCACCAAGCTATCTGTTATTATTCTCGTCATAGCTGTTCCTGAATTCGGCGAGAGTATTACCGTTCGGCGATTATAGAAAATTTACCTGATTTGTGATAGGTATTAGGGTCATACACCCTGACTCCCTCTACTACCCTATTGATTATTCCCCCGGCACTAGGCGCATCCGGTTTATAACCTAGGTCGAGTGATTTGAATAGGCCCAAAAGCTGACCGGGGATTACGGAGACCGGAGCGTACAGGTCATCGGGGATGGCTGAGGGTTCTTCTGTTTTCGAACTGTCCGGACCGAACTCGATAACATAATCGGCTAGTGAGCGCAGATGCGCATCTGCCTTTGCGCAGACGGCAACACGCTTCATCCCCAGTTTTTTACTTTTCAGTTCTTCGAGCAGGTCTATCTCGTATTTCCGCCGATACCCGTCCTCGGAGAGAAGTGCAACCACTAACGTATCGTCATGTACTACCGCTTCCGGTCCATGGCGGAGACCTAAAAACGAATCGTAAGCGCACATCACATCCCCGGAAGTCATCTCCTGCAGCTTTAAGTGTGACTCCTTTGCTGCCCCGAAGTGCGCCCCGTTTCCGAGAAATACAGCCCGCCTAAAATCGAGTTTGGAGATCTCTTCGACCATATCCGGTGCGGCGGCAAGCACGTTCTCTCCGGCGGCGGAGATGCTGTCGATATAACCGAGATACTCTCCGGGCTTGAACAGATAAGAGATGGCCTGACCGGCGACGACCATATTGGTGAATGAGGATGTCATTGCGAGCCCGTTATCATTCGTGTCGGGGTGGAGGACCAGTGATCGGCACTGCGCCTTGGAAGAAGCCTGTTTGAGAAGCTCTCCTTCCTCATTGCAGGTGATGACCAGATGGTAGATCTGACTATTGAGCTGTTCGGCCAGCTCAACTGCGCCCACACTTTCCGGACTGTTCCCGGACCGGGCAAAAGAGATGAGCATGGTAGGATCGTCGGTAATGACCGTACCGTCGAGATCGGTAATAATCTGGGTCGAGGAGATGACAACTGAGGGAACTTTCAGGTTCCTTCTCATAAGGCCGTCGACACAGAGGCCAACGTACTCGGACGTTCCGGCCCCGGTCAAAATGATATTTTTATCTTCCAAACCGAGAAACGCTGAGAAATAGTCCCGGAATGTTTCAGCCTGCTTTTCGAATCGATTTGCCGTATCCTTCCACAACCCGGCTTCCATTCGAATCTCGTGTGCCGTATATTCTATCCCCATATCTTTCTGTTTCTCTGGATCCATGGTGAGCAGTTTATCCAGCGCGTTACTCATTTAGCTCCTCCAGTTCATGCTTTGAGCATATGATCTGCATATTTTTTCGAGATCATACCATATTTGAGTGATTTCGTCCCGGCTCCACTCTTCGGAAAGCCAGATCATGGGGATTCCAATCACATCAGGGGCGAGTGCCCCGGCGATCTCTTCCATCCCGGCCAGGATTTCTTCCGCGCGCTCTCCGTTGTCGAACATCAGCTCGATGATCCCCCGTCCCTTGAACGCCTTCTTCACCTCGGGAAGATCGTTCCGGGTATAGGTGAAGGAGCAATTGACCCCGTTTATCGGAGGGTCGTGATCGAGATACTCGTGAATCGAGGGATGCGGACCGCAGTTATGAATTCTGCCGCCCCGCCACTGCTGAAAAATCCGGCTGTTGTACGGCCTGCTGAAAGCGGTAAAGATATCCGGTGAAAACGACGCGCAAACATCATCCGAGACGAACCCTTTCCTTCCTTCAGGCGCCCACAGAGGATCGAAATCGATACAGGTCAGATTATCGATCCCTCCAACCGCTTTTATGATTTCCCGGTAGCAGTCGATCTGGACCTCGGTAGCCATATCGAGAAAACGGTGGAACAGCTCGGGAGCATCGTAGAACATCGTGTAGAGCAGGTTCGTTTCAAAAAGGTCTTTTGCTGTGTTCATTGGGCCGCCCAGATCTATTCCTGTGAGCAGCACTTCCTCCGGCAGGTTTCGCCTGGTGTAGTCGAGCCATTCCAGGTTGAACGGCATCAGTCCGTCCCGGGCCGGATCGGGGGCCTCGAGTTTCTCTATGTCGGACGGCTTCTCTACGAGCTTGCCCGTTACTCCCGGAGATTGGTTCGGTTCATCACTCCAGTGGGGCTCCATCCCGAACATGGTGGCAATGGTGATGTATCCGGGCCACACCCTGGCGGCGGGGATGTAATCGTCCGGTATGGCCCCGAGCAGCATATCAATATTGTTAAAGTTTACTTCGTACTGAATTCGACCATTTTCACACTGTTCGCGGAGACTGTATGTGCTTAGATCATCAAGATAAAACCCCATGGGAATGTGGTCCACCGGCTGATAGTTCCATACTCGTCGAAACCGTTCCTTCCGCTTTTCGATCTCTCTCGAATCGATGTCCTGTATTCCTTGCATTATAATTCCGTTAAAAAATCTGTATGATCAATGAGATAATGGATACCGCCTATGACACTTGCGTTGTTTTTAAAGGCGGATATTCTGATTTCCGGATTAGTCAAGGTTTTGTATGTGATCTGATCGGTTATAAACTGGAGCAGATACTCTCCGGAGCGGGAGAGTCCGCCTCCTAAGATTACAATTTCGGGGTCGAACAGGTTTATAACGTTGCAGAGGGCGAGGTTAAAGCAGCTGAAAGCTTCTTCGAGAATTGAGTTGGCGGTTTTGTCCCCTTTTTGCGCGGCTTCGAACACTATTCTCGCCGTTATTTTGTGCGTGTTGCCGCCGGCTAAGGACAAAATGAGTGAATCAGGATCGTTGCGAACCGCTCCTACACCTTTTTCACGTAAAGCTTTTCCGGAAATCTTGTTTTCGAGATTACCCATTTCGAACGGTTTGATCCTGGCAGCTTCGAACTCCTCCCGTGAGGAATAAAAATAACCGATCTCTCCGGATGAATAATTGGAGCCGAAGTAGAGTTTGCCGTCGATCAAGAGGGCGGCCCCTAATCCGTATGCAAAATCGATAAACAGCACATTCTTATAGCCGCGGGCGTTCCCTTCCCGGTACTCTCCTAAGAGGGAGAGCATCGTCCCGTGATTAATCAGGATTTCTTTCTGCAGGAGGGGGCCGAACTTTTCTTTGATATCCTCCTCGGTAATGTCCTCATAGCTGTAGATCATTTTGGCCCCGTTTTTCGGACCTAAGTAGATGCCGGGAGCAATACCGATGACCTTGAGGATCCGTTCTTTACTGAGGCTGCTCTTGTCGAACAGCTCGGTTATTTTCGATTTTATAAGATCGAGTTTTTCGATGGACCCCATCTCCGGGACGAACTCCTGCTCGTAACTCTCGATTATCGTACCTTTCAAATCAGCTATAGAGATGTTTAACGTGGCCCGGCCCATCTTGATGGCCAAGAGCAGTTTTTTGGTTCGATTGAATTTGAGGAGGATCGGTTTACGCCCCCCACTCGAATCGCCCGTACCGATTTCGACAACAATTTCCCGCTCGATCAACTCATCGATGAGCTTCGAAACAGTGGGCTTTGAAATACTGGTGAGCCGGACGATGTCGGCACGCGAGAGCGGTTCGTTATTGATAACGGCCTGCAGGCAAAGCCGGAGATTATTGTCTTTGACATTAACTTGTGATTGTTTAGTGAGTGGAGTCACGACATCTCCGATTATCCATGATCAATGTGCTCCCGATCAACCCTCATTTCTTAGAAATGGTACTAAGACGCAGCAATTAATAATCACATGTATTGGGTATTTAAATAGTAAATTAGATTAACTAAGTTGTCAATAAAATATTTCTGTATGGTTTGTTTGACACGTACTGGTGATCTGTTTATGATTTATCGATAAAACCGGGCGTTCGGAGGAACTAATGGCAATTGATAAGAAAAAACTGTATGAATGGTGCAGGGTGCCTGCAGATACATTAGAGAACCACCCTGATCTCAAAGTACCTTTCCGGATGGTAAAGGATTCACAGGAGATGGGTAATGTGATGGCTAGAGAGCTCGTGGATGTTGTCAAGAAGGCGGGAGATGAGAATAGACCTTTTAAAGCCGTCATCCCCTGCGGACCGAGCTGCTGGTATAAGCCGTTTACAACTCTTGTAAACAAAGAACGGGTCTCACTTCGTCATTTCGAAGTATTTCACATGGATGAATGCGTGACCTGGGAGGGCAAGGAGCTCCCCCGGTCGCACCCCTACAGTTTCCGCGGCGAGATGGAACGGCTCTTCTACGGCCCTGTTGATGATGAGCTTGCCGTCCCGGAGGAGAACCGCAATTGGCCCCGGCTCGATACGATCGAAGAGCTGCGCGAGAAAATTGCGTCAGCTGATATCGAGCTCACCTACGGCGGCTGGGGGCAGGACGGGCATATCGCTTACAACCAGGCTCGGCGGGACCCCTATGCCCAGATCAGTCTCGAGGAGCTTCGAAATTCCACGGTGAGACTGCAGGAGAACAACTGGGATACGATTTTGGCCCTGGCACAGAGGACATTCGGAACGGCTTATCAATTTGTTCCCCCTATGTCCATTACTCTCGGCCTGAAAGAGTGCCTTTCGGCAAAACGGGTGAGGCTTTTCTCCGATACCGGGGCGTGGAAGCAGACCGCTCTCCGTGTGGCTCTTTTCAGCGATCCGGACCCGGAGTATCCGCTGACCCTGCTCCAGGAACATCCCGACGCACTGCTGACCGCCGCGGAGAATACCGCAGCCCATCCGGTAAGCCTTCATCCGGAGTGGGACCTGGGTCTGTAGGAGCCGGCAGCCATGTCCGCTAATTATACAAAAGATACCGGACAGGTGTCGGCCGACAGCAAGAACCAAACGTCCCGTAATGACGGGCTCATCTCGGGGAGATCTTTTTCCTATACCGGGATGATCGGTACCGGCGGAGTGGGCACTGGAGATTACTTTCGTCTCAACGGTGACCACACCTTAGGTAGAGAGGAGAGCCGGAGCGGCCGGTTTCTCGACCGGCGCGATTACTGCAAACTGCACATCATCAGCCACTACACAAAAGCACTGCTCGGAAGCGGATTCGAAGTCTATCCGATCGGAAAGGTCGGAGATGATCCTGCCGGTAAACGGCTTCTCGAAGAGATGCGGGAATATGGGCTTAATCTCAGGTTCATGGAATTGCTGCAGGATAAACCCACCTTATATTCTTTTTGTTTTCTCTATCCGGACGGCTCGGGAGGGAATCTAACGACTGATAACTCGGCAAGCACTGAGATAGACGAGGGGACGGTTGAAAAAGCAGTCGAAGAGATGGCGGCATTAGGCCCTCAGGGAATCGCCTTGGCTGCTCCCGAGGTGCCCCTTCCTGCCCGCCTCAAGCTCTTAGAACTTGCCGGGAAGAACGGGTTGTACCGGGTGGCAAGTTTTACCGGAGAGGAAATCCCCGAAATAAGAAATCTCGATTTGGCTTCTTTTATCGATCTTCTGGCTGTAAATGAGAACGAAGGTGCTGCTTTTTTGGGTGATGCCGTCGGGGGAGGAGATGATGCAAACCAGCTGTCCCCGGAACATATAATTTCGGCTCTGGGAGAACAATATCCGTCACTTGCAATTTCCATGACTGCCGGCGTACAAGGCAGCTGGAGCTGGGACGGTAGTACGATTACACACATACCGGCAGCTCCCGTAACAGTTGAAACAACCGGCGGGGCGGGTGATGCGCATCTGGCAGGGATCATTGCGGGGACCGTATGCGGCCTTTCTCTTTCCGATGCCCAGAGGATCGGTACTGTCATTGCAGCAGCCTCAGTCGGGTCTCCCCATACCATCAATTTCGATGTAACAAAGCAGGAATTGACACGGATAGCATCGATGAGTAAAGATTTGTCCCCTGTGCAAGAACTGTTTGCGTAAAAACAAAAGAGGAGCTTATGGACCAGTATCACATATTTTGGGGGGAGAGTCACGATAATACGTATCAATTCCCTTCAGCTACGGAGAATATTGAAGAGGTGCTCCGGCGTGCGTCTACCCATCTCGATTTCTATGCAGCGGCCTACTATACAGCCTACGCTTCGGCCTTCCGGGAAGGCGGACATCAATCAGACCAGGAAAGTTCCGCGGAAATAATCCTCGAGGGATGGAAAGACCAAAACAAGCTGGACCGTGAATGGCAGGAAGTCCAAGCTGCAACGGCGAAGCTGAACGCACCCGGAGAGTTTATCACGTTTCCCGGATATGAATGGCAGGGAGACGGTTCCGGGGGTGATCACAACGTGTTCGCCCTGCAGGAAGGGCTTCCTATTTTCAGGGTGGATACTCTTCCTGAACTCTACGAAGCTCTCAGAGGGCATGATGCTCTGGCGATCCCCCATCACACCGCTTACCGGGCAGGAAGAAGAGGAAGAGACTGGTCTGTCTATGATCCGGAGCTGACCCCGTTCACCGAAGTGTATTCGGTCCACGGCTGTTCGGAAACCGACGAAGAGTGGATCGGGCTGCGGAACAATTTTTATATGGGGCCCGGTTTCGGCGGCGGGACGTATCAGGATGCTCTGGACAGAGGGCATCATGTAGGGGCTGTCTGTTCTACGGACAACTGGGGTGATATGCCCGGCTGTTACGGGAACGGTACCATGGCAGTGCTTGCAACAGGATTGACCAGGCGGGAATTGTGGGATGCGTTTAAAAACCGGCGTGTATATGGAGTGACCGGTGACCGGATCAAACTGGAGTTCAAAATAAACGGCCATGGTATGGGCTCCGTTATCACAGCCGGGGGGAAACGTGATATAGAAATCGAGGTCGAAGGGGCCGATGCGATAGACAGAATCGAGGTCCTCCGCAATGGAAGAGTTATCCACACCCATTGTCATCAGGGAACGTGGGACCTGCCTCAGCCGGGAAGGGAATCTCGATTCAAAATGAAGATAGAAGCCGGCTGGGGACCGCGAAAAGAAGAGCTGGACCTGCCTGATCGACGTTGGCAGGGCGAAATTGAGATCGGGAACGGCCGGGTTATCGGATTTACACCCTGTTGGATAAGCGGCGGCCAGGGGCCGGTCGATGTGAAAAACGGTCGGGCCGATTTTACAATGCGGAGTATCGGGGCTACAGTGAAAAACAGGCACCAGAACGGGATCGTCTTCGAGTTCTCAGCAGATATCACCGATACATTAAACGTCGGTCTAAATGGCTTGAGCGTTCAGGAGAGTGTGGCGGAATGTGCCCGGAAAAGCCGGGAACTCTGGTATAAAGACGAGTGTGTGAGGATGCTTTCAGAGCTGGCTGACATACCGCCGGGGTCCCCGGAACGGGAGGATGTGTATCACATGTATGCCTATAAAGCGAAGCTCCATCGGGCCATCCCTGAAAGCGGATACACCGCCCGGGTTTCGCTCCAGGATGATGCACCTCTCGAAGGGGAAGCTAACTATCGGGTACGGGTGGAGCAGCGTAACGGCCAGCGGGCATGGTCGAGCCCGATCTGGGTGTCGCAGGACTGATGTGAAAAGTGTGATTGTGCATTTTTGTCAGAAATATTTCAATTTTTTCTTGACAAAACTTTAAACCACCTCCTATAATTACACGAGTAAATAATTACACGAGTAATTATTTACTCGTGTAAGCAGTTGCTTAATCAGTTGAGTTTTTATTCGGGTAGATTTCATGAAAGAATCAAATGTAACGAGAAATACAGTTGCCAAACGGGCCGGAGTTTCACCGGCCGTTGTCTCCTATGTAATAAACAACTCCAACTATGTAAGTGCTCAAACCCGCGAGAAAGTGCTCAAGGCGATAAAAGAGCTCGATTACTACCCCAATCGGATTGCCAGAAGCCTCAAAACACGTAAAACAATGCAGCTTCTTCTCATTGCAAATGATATTCAAAATGAATTCTACGTAGAGGTTGCCTATTTCTTGGAAAATATCGCTTTCGAGAACGGTTTTTCTTTATTCATGACGAACTCGAGAGACAACGCTTCTTTCATTCGCAGTATTTATGAGGGCGGATACGATGGCGTATTTTTATACACAGAGAAAATAAGTGTAAAACATATGAACCAAATTGCGCAGAGGGGTATCCCGGTAGTATTAGCTTCTAACTATAAACATGCAAATCTTCACAAAAATATTACAGTCTTAGATGTGGGCATATATGAAGGAATGATAAAACTTTTGGAATATTTAGTTGGTAAAGGTCATAAAAACATGCATTTTATTTCCAGGACAGAGTTCAACAACGGTATGCGTGACAAATATTCCAGATTCAGAGCATTCAATGAAATTACTAAAAAATACAATATCCCTGGTGAAATAAGCTATGTAAATCCGCATGAAGAAAAAAGTATATCCGAGTGTGTTGACAAAATTGTCAAACAATCAGAGAAACCTACAGCGCTCGCTTCTATGAATGATTTAATTGCTTTTCGTATTATCAATGAGTTAGAGAAGAGAGGGTTTAACGTACCGCGGGACTTTTCCGTAACCGGATTCGACAACATTAGACTTGCTTCGATTTCAACCCCGGGAATTACAACCATCGATATTCCAAAAAAACGGATGGCCCAGGACATCTTTGATTTTTTGACAGTTAAAAAGAACACAGGCCAAAAAGAGAAAAAATATACTGATCCTGAACTGATCATCAGGGAATCGGCTTAATTTTGCTTCACGTACACGTCTCGGTAGAGACGGGACCGTAGGCAAATAATAATTTTATCAATATTCTTGAAGGAGGAATATGATGATAAAGAAAATAGTATTAGTACTATGCATCGTCGTTGGTGTTGTCTCTATTGCGGCTGCAGGAGGACAACAAGAACAAGGAGAAGCCGGAGCAGAAAAAGCTTCGCTTACGATTCTCATAAATGATTCTCCGTGGCTGCCGAGCTTCGAAGCTCTCGTGGATATGTACCGAAAAGAATCGGGTGCAAAAGTTACCTTGAATGTAACACCGTTCCCGGGAATGTTGCAGAAAGCTCGTAATGCCGCCCAAGCCGATGAGAGCGAGTTCGATCTAGTTAATCTCAATGAGGGCTGGTTTACCCAGTTTTATGCGAATGGCTGGGTCACTCCATTTACAGAGATCGATCCGGACTTTGAACTCGACTCGAATGTCATTGAGTATGAAAATGCACCAAGATGGGACCCTGAAATCGGTTTTTCAACACCGGACGGTGATATATACGGTATTCCAATCAATGGCAATATTCAGCTCTACTTTTACAGAAAAGATCTTTTAAGCGAAACAGGAATGGATGTACCTGATACGTGGGATGAAGTAACTCGCTTTGCACAGCAGGTTAATGATCCTCCCAATACATACGGATATGCCATTAGAACGATTCCCGGATGGTGGGATTTTGGCACGTACATAAACAGCTATGGTAAAAACTATATCGAATTTGATACCGATGCAGAAGCGTGGGAAGTAAATCTTGATACAGAAGCAGGACATAAGGCGCTAGACACCTGGCTCGATTTGGGCTGGAATTACGGACCACCGAATTTGGCTGATATGGGTCAGTCTCAATTGATTTCTCTTATGCTCAGCGGAAAACTTGCCCAGATTCCGCTTGTCGGAGTAGCAGCAGAACACATGCAGAATCCTGAAGAATCAGTAGTTGTGGATAAAGTCGGTGCTGCAGTTAATCCGGGTTCAACTCCTGACATGAGAGCAACTATGTCCGGTATATGGATTATGGGAATACCTCATAATCTTCCGGAAGAAAGAAAGGGAAATGCGTACGATTTTCTCGCATGGTTCTTGGAGAAGGACGTACAGAAGGCGTATCTAGAAGCAGGCGGTGTTCCGGTGCGGCGTGATGTTTATGCAGAGGCTGCAGGTGATCCCGACCAGGGCTGGTATCTCGGACCGATGGCGGACAGTACCCCTTACATAAAACCGGTCATAAGAATCAAAGAAGCACCTCAGATAAACGAAGTACTATCCCGACGCCTCAACCAGGCTGTTATCGAAGAAATAACTCCTGATGAAGCACTTGAAGAGATGGCAAAAGAGATTCATAAGATTCTCGTTGATGGTGGACATAATGTAAAACCGCTTTCTCAATAATGCAAGGAAGGGATAATTGAATGTCTACTTCTAGTTCTACGATAGAAAAAAGAACAGGACTGAGGCCCGGCGGGAAAAAACGCCGGGCCGAAGGTCCGTTTTTCGACAGGACCTTTAAATACTGGGCCCTGCTTCCGGCGATTGCTATTCTGGTACTGCTCACACTCTATCCGACTGCGAAACTGCTCCGGATGAGTGTTTCCGAGATTTCGGTCGGCAGTGATGCTTCGGTTACCTGGGAATATGTAGGTGACAAACATGTCAGAACTGCAATAGAAGACCCTGTGGTGGGAGTAGCAATCCGAAATACACTTGTCTTTGTGGTCATCGTTGTCATCTGCGAAGTAACACTGGGATTGGTCTTGGCACTGTTGATCAGCCGGACTACCCGCATGACTGCTGTCTATAGAACAATTTTTCTCTTACCGCTTCTCATGCCGCCGATAGCTATCGGTACCATGTGGAAACTGATGTATGACTACAACTACGGTCTTTTCAATATGATTCTCGGCCTTGCAGGAATTCAGGGCCCGACCTGGACCGCAGATCCCAACCTGGCGATGATGTGCATCATAATTGTCGACATCTGGCACTGGACCAGTTTTCTGTTTCTGATCCTTATGGCCGGAGTTGAATCGCTTCCTCATGAGCTGGTGGAGGTGGCAAGAGTGGACGGGGCTACGGAACTGCAGACGTATCGTTACATCCTGCTCCCGCTTCTGCGGCCAACCATCGTTATAGCCCTTATGCTCAGGACGATTTTTGCTTTCAAGGTGTTCGACCAAATCTATCTGCTTACCAGCGGGGGGCCGGGAACGGCAACAGAGGTGCTTAATCTCTACATCTATGATGTGTTTTTCGTGCAATTCCGGATGGGTTACGGGTCTTTTCTAGCTATTGTATTGGCATTAATGATGACCGTATTTGTCATCTTTTATCGCTGGGTAAATACCAGATTAGCACGTGATTAGGAACAATGGAGTAAGAAATATATGATTAGGAATAGAAATTTTATACGAGGTTTTTTCAGGCACGGATTTGTGTCCCTGTTCTCAATAATCATTCTCATACCTGTTCTTTTTACGGTAATGACCTCATTCAAGTTTTCTCGCGATATCATATCGGGGTCGTTTATCTTCACTCCTACATTCAAAAACTATTCAGAATTGTTTGTTGCCAGTCGTAGTAATTTCACCAGGCTTACGATCAACAGCTTAATAACAGGATTCGGAACAACGGTTATTGTGATCATTATCGGCAGTCTTGCTGCCTACAGTTTGAGCAGATTTCGTTGGCGGACAGTAATCAGCGCGGTGGTAATGGGATGGCTCTTGTTCGTTCATATGCTTCCCCCGATTATTTTTGTCGGTCCGTATTATATTATCACCCGACAGATCGGAATCTACGATAC
>CAZKZZ010000085.1:0-15182 GCA_964557375.1 uncultured Spirochaetales bacterium
ATAAAAATGTATTTATCAATATATTATATTTCAAATGAAAGAAAATGAAAGTATTTATAATAAAGAACGGCAAAAAGAAATACTTAAAATACTCAAGGAAAAGAAACGTGTAACTGTAAAAGAGCTTTCCAACCGTTTTAATATATCCGGTGTTACTATTAGAAATGATCTAAACATTCTTTCCCAGGATGAGACTGTTGTCAGGACACACGGAGGTGCTATCTATATTGAGGAATTCCGGGAAGGAATACCTCCTGTTTTTAGCGCTTCAACCCAAAAAAGTGATAAAAATGAACAATACCGAGTTCTAGCAGAGTTTATCAATCCTGGAGATGTGATTTTTATTGATGCAAATTTGGGCACAGTTGAAATTTATTCGATTCTAAAAATACACATTGATATTACTATTGTCACAAACAATCTCGATCTTGCGTTTAGACTTTCAAATTCAACAAATATTCATGTGATTATTTTAGGCGGAAGGGTGCAAAATGATAAATTGACCATAAAAATCAATTCTGTTAAGCAAATGTTATCGGGATACAACATTACTAAAGCATTTTTTAGTGCATGGGGATTTTCTCTAGAGGACGGACTTACCGATAACGATCCGGATGAAATAGAATTAAAAAAAACTGTTGCTGCACTTTCGAGAAAAAAAATAGCAGTGTTAGATAGTGAAAAGTTTAATAAGGTATCACTTGGGACTTTTGCAGAAACAAAACAGCTTGATGTTATCATCACTGATACGTTGCCGGAAGAGTGCATGGAAAAACTAAAAAAGACTGAGATAGAGATAATAATTACAAAAAAATCGAAATCTCACACAATTAAAAATAAAGAACAAAATGTTACTTACAGTCTCTATGAAAAATACCGCGATTATGCATGTTCATATAAACCGTATCCTCGAAAACCCGGTAAAGGGAAACGACTAGGATTTGCGAATGGATTTGGAAAGGGGGCTTTTTGTTCAGCTGTAGAAAAGAGCATAATAGACCAGGGGAAACTAGCCGGATTTGAGCTCGATAATATTATCATTCTCGACAACGAATATGAACCTGAAAAGGCCCTTAAAAACGCAAAAAAGATGCTTGATCAGAAGCCGGATATATTCATTGAGTTTCAAACTGATGCAAAAACAAATAATATCATAGCAACAGAGTTCCGAAACAAGCAAATACCACTTGTTGCTTTGGAAATTCCAATACCTGGTTCACCTTATATTGGCGTAGACAACTGGCAATCTGCCATTATGGCAGGAAAAGCGGCGGCTAGTCTCATTACTGAACGGTGGAAGGCCTGGAGCGAAGTAGATCTGGTATTGTTATTTCAAATGAACGAAGGCGGTGAGGCCACAATGCTTCGTACAGAGGGTTTCGCGGAAGCTTTAGAGGATGAGTTCGGTGAAATGATCGAAGAAAAAATAATACGTATCGATTTGGGAACCGGGAAACATAAAAATATCTCAGCAGTAGTTAAAAAGCTTTTTTTGGAATATGAGCAGGCTGAGAAAATTGTTATGACTTCAATCACAGAACGGGTCATGAGGGAAGTAGTAATCGAGCTTCAAAACATAAACAAATGGAATTCTGAAAATTTTATTGTTGTCACGCACGGATGTGATCCGAAAAGTATTGAGTACATCCGAAACGGTTTTTTTAGTGCCTCTATAGCTCATTTTCCAGAGAAATACGGAGAATATATTGTCCCCGCGGCTTGTGCAATCCTTCAAGGTGATTCGGTACCGCCCTATATATTTGTTAATAGTGTGACGGTTACAAAAGAGAATATTGAAGAGTTTTATCCTAAAGAAAGATAATTCTTATAATCGGTTATTTTACAAGAAATCTCAAAGTTTTTAGATCACCTCATGTTAAAAAACTCATTCATCCTGTAATACAAGAGGCCGGTTTTAACATTACTTACAAATACTTATTTTATGAAAATAATAGTTGACATGTGAAAGAAGCTTATTTATAATCGAAAGCAATAAATATCTAAATTATATCCGAAATGGAGGATGTTTTATGATTAAAAAGAGATTTTTGCTTTTAGCAGCAGTTCTGTTTGCTTGTTCTGCATTAATGCTTTGGGCAGGTGGAGAGCAGGAAAAAGCAGGAGGAGCGGATGAAGGAACGGGAACAATAAGAGTCTGGAAGATGGGTGGTACTCCGAAAGAAGTAGAGTTTTGGCCTGTCGTCAATGAAAAATTTTCTCAGCAATATCCTGAAGTGCAGCTCGATTACAGTTTTTTTTACGGACAAATTAGACGGTCAAAAATAATTAGCGGTTACAAGGCAGGAAACCTTGCAGATGTAGTGATTGCATTCGGCCAAGACATTCCGGATTTTGCAGGACTTAGAATTATTCAACCGCTCGATGATATTGATGCAACTACTGTTGAGAGTTGGAAAGAACATATAGTTCCCGAAATTTTTAATGTGACTATGTATCAGGGAAAACAGTACGCTCTTCCTACTTATGTAGATATGGCTCCCTTTTTAGCGTATAACCTTGATGATGTTGAAGGAGCCGGCCTTGACGGTCCACCACGAACATGGTCTGAACTCAAAGAATATGCCGAGAAAATGAACAGACCTGACAGACCCGGTATGGTTCTTCAAGCAACGAAAGCTCCGGTCGATATTAATATTTTCGAAGGGATTGCTTATAACAATGGCGGTAGATTTCTCGACGAAGAGAAGGGGAATATTGTTATTAATCAAGCAGGATTCGTAGATGCGCTACAGTTGTATGTAGATCTTGTCGAAGCAGACGTTACGAATGCAAATCTTACTGAAGATAACTTTAAGGTCGGTGCTACGCTTTTTGGAGAAAATAAAGCGGCAATGTGGGTTGGCATGTCTTGGCTTATTACTCCCTGGTTCGGTAAAGAGGTAGAGGGTTTACGATGGGACGGGACCGCTTTCCCAAAGCCCGACAGAGTAAGCGGAAATTTCGAACCTTCAGCTGCAGTGATGGATCCCACCGCATGTCTTATGATCACTTCTACGAGCGAGAATCCGAAAGCTGCTATGAAATATTTGGATTTTTGGGCTCAGCCCGAACAACTGAACCTTTGGGGCACCGAAGAAATCGCCCGTGTACCTGCTGGAAAGGAAGCTTACGATCTTCCTGAATTAGAAGAGGCGTGGCCGGAGTGGGTGAAACTGTATCATGAAGGTACCCTGTTTGAAGGGGCGGTAACCGTTCCCCGGTTTTTGGGTATAACCGGAGCTGAACCGGAACTGGCTAATGCGATTCAAAAAGCAATTCTACTTCAAGATTCTCCTCAAAATGCCCTGGATGAAGCAGCAAAAGTTGCTCAGGAGAACTACGATTTGCTTCACGAATAAAATAAAATGATCGTGCAATTCATAAAAAGAGAACAGTGCGATTAGACTTTGAACAAATAAAATGGACGGTTCGGGTCTATTACAAAAGACCCGAACCTCTTGCTATCAACGTTGGGAGCTGTACATGAACTCGAGCAAGGCAATTCCATACCTAATTGTCGGACCTGTCTTTTTGATAATTATGGCCTTTATTGCCTATCCGCTTATTGAAATTGTAAGAATAAGCTTTACAGGATGGCATTTCCTCAAGCCGGGTTCGGATACGTTTGTCGGCTTTAATACCTATGCCCAAGTCTTATCTGATCCGCTTTTTTTACGTATTATGGGCAACACCGTTTTATGGATGCTCATGGGGACCGCGTTCTCCTTGGTACTCGGTATGGCCATCGGTTACTTCTTGAGTTTTGAATGGCGTATAAACAGGTTTCTTCGCGCTGTGATCATCATCCCCTGGATACTGCCTCCGGTCGTTTCTGCTACAATTTGGAAATGGATGATGCACGGAAAATTCGGAGTGATCAATGATATTTTGATGCGGATGCATATCATTGATCAAGGCATTCCCTGGCTGGGCCAGGTTTCTACAGCTTTTTTTGCTGTTAACATGGTGTTGGTCTGGAAAAATGTTCCTCTCGTGGCACTGCTCCTTTCAGCGGCCTTTCAAGGAGTGCCGGTGGAACTGGTAGAAGCCGGAACGATAGACGGAGCAAATGCCTGGACACGGTTCTGGCGGATTATTTTTCCCGGGATAAAAACCACGTTTTTAGTTGTGGCGATCATTGTATCCATTTGGTGCATCCAGCAATTCGTCATCATCTGGATGACCACTCAGGGAGGCCCGGTAAACGCAACGCACATATTACCAACCTATATTTTTGAAATGTTCACGCAAAGTTACCATTTCGGTAAATTGGGCGTACTTTCTATTGTGAATCTGTTGATATTAATCGGAATAACCTTGGTGTATCTCCGTATTTTTCGAAAGGACACGTAGGGATAACGGTATGAAAGCAACAATAAGAAAAAAAACAGCTCCACTTATTCGTTTGATAATAGCGCTGGCAATAATGCTCTACTGTCTGTTTCCAATTTTCTGGCTGGTTCTCTCTTCGGTAAAACCAAGGGAAGAGCTCTTTCTACTTCCCGTATCCTATATTGCTAAAAACCCAACATTCGAATATTACGCAGATTTATTCATTCCTGCCAGCCGGCTAGCACAGAGTCTTCCGTTTATACACTATATGTTGAACAGTCTCATTGTGGCCGGCACTTCCGTCATCATTGTTGTTTTTCTCTCATCTATCGCCGGGTATGGTTTCTCGAGGTTTAAATTCAAAGGAAACAGGGTCATGCTTCTCTCATTAATTGTAACCCGCATGTTACCAGGACCGGCGTTGATGTTGCCCATCTACCTTATGATAAGCCGGATGGGTCTCCTCGATAATCTTTTAAGCCTTATCATAGTTCATTCGGTATTCGGGCTACCTTTAGGAATCTGGTTGAGTGCCAGTTTTATTGATAATGTACCTATCGAAGTGGAAGAGGCCGCTATCGTTGACGGCTGTACCAGGATAATGGCGTTTTTCAGGGTGGTGTTGCCCATGAGCTGGATAGGGATTGCTTCTGTAGGGATTTTTCACTTTGTTGGTTCATGGTCCGAGTTCGCGTTTGCGTCGATTCTTCTTGAATCCCAAAAAATGCGAACTGCTCCGGTAGGATTGGCTGAGTTTGTATTTCTCCTTCAAACTGCGCAGATTAATAAAATCGGCGCAGCTGCTGTGGTAATGTCCGTACCAATCGTAGTTTTATTTATGTTGGTACAAAAACACTTTGTTCGTGGTTTTGTAGCCGGTTCAGTTAAAGGATAACATCAATCGTGCACTGTATTTCTCCTCTTGAAAATATGAAACGGGTACTCGAACATAAAGAGCCTGCTTATATTCCCTTCCAACTGGAGGCGGTGAAAACAGTTTTTCACCGTGACGCCCAATTTTATGCCCGCAATGGTATTCCTATTTTAGATGAATGGTTTGATGCATGGGGAGTAAAGTTCACCATTCCGGAGAATTTAAGTGATGATTCCGGGTTCCCAATTTATCATCCGCTTACGTCTTTAGATGCCCTCGATTCGTTTCCGTGGCCCGATCCTGATGATAAAGATATTATGGCAGCGGCGGAAGAAGAGATAAAAAAAATAGATAGGGATCAATACCTCATAGCAGGGATGAATCCTGGAATCCTCTTTGTACGTTCCTGGCTCCTCTACGGTATGGATAATCTCCTCATGGCCACGATTCTCGAGCAGAAAAAAGTAGAACATCTTCTCGATAAAATAACGGATTATCAAATAACAATTGCTAAACAATATGTTCGTCTAGGAATTGATATCGCACACATGGGAGATGATATCGGTACAACCAAGGCGTTATTTATGAATCCGGAACTGTGGCGCAAATTGGTTAAACCTAGGCTCAAAAAGATAATTGATGAGTATAAAAAAGGCGGTTGTTATATATATTTTCATTCATGTGGCAGAATTATGGACATCGTTGATGACATAATAGAGCTGGGGATCGATATTCTTAATCCACTCCAGGCTAGTGCTAATGATTTTCCGGAATTAAGGAACAGGACCAAAAGAAAGGTAATACTCCATGGAGGATTGGACTGTGACAAACTAATACGCGGGTCAGAAAAAGAGATCAGGCAAATGACGCTTGATACGATTGTTGCATTGGGAAGCAAGGGTGAATACATCGCCGATGCCGACCAGCATCTTCCATTTCCGGATAAAACTATGAAAATAGTCAAAGAAACAATACGAAAATACGGCAGATATCCGATAAAAATCGGAACATGTTTTTGAGTGCGAAAAAAAGCGACCATGGGCGCAGTAAGACTATTCGGATCATTCCTGTTTTTAAGCACTATATATTGACCTCAATTTTTTGCTATACTAACTGAAACGAAAAAACGGATATCACAGATTTCAGATAATCTACAGAAAAGGAGCGGATATATGGCACAGGATTTGACTGCACGAGCATTCGAAGCGGCGAAAGAACGGTACGCGGAGTCGGGGGTCGATGTAGAAGCTGCAATGGAAATAGTGAAGACTATCTCCCTTTCCATTCACTGCTGGCAGGGGGATGATATCGGAGGGTTCGAAGTCTCTACCGAGGGAGGAGGCGGAGGCATCCAGGTGACCGGCAATTACCCCGGACGTGCCCGAAATATGGAAGAACTGCAGGCGGACGTCGAAAAACTGATGACCCTTCTGCCCGGGAACCATAGGTTGGCGCTCCATGCCATTTATGGTGATTTCGAGGGCAGACCGGTAGACCGCGATGAAATCGAACCGAAGCATTTTACCCCTTGGGCCGAATGGGGCGCGGAGCACAACATCGGACTCGATTTCAACGGTACCTTTATCTTTCATGCAAAGGCGGATGAAGGCTTTACCTTGAGCAGTAAGGACCCGGCCATTCGTGATTTTTGGACCGAGCATGCCAAACGGTGCCGGGAGATAAGCGCGTATTTAGGGAAAAAGCAGGGAAGTGCCTGTATCAACAATCTCTGGATTCCTGACGGCATGAAGGACCTCACCATAGATAAAAAAGGCTACCGGAAGATCCTCCTCGATTCTCTCGATGAAGTCTATAAAAAGGAATACAGCAAGGAGGAACTCAAAGACGCGGTTGAATCAAAATTGTTCGGGATCGGCAGTGAATCCTTTGTCGTGGGGTCCCACGAGTTCTATCTCGGGTATGCATTGACAAGAGACAAACTGGTCTGTCTTGATTTAGGCCATTTCCATCCGACCGAATCCATTGCGGACAAACTGTCCGCTGTTCTGCAGTTTCTGCCCGAAGTGCTGCTCCATGTGTCCCGAGGGGTCCGCTGGGACAGTGATCACATTGTTATCCTCAATGACGATATTACATACCTCTGCCAGGACATTGTACGGGGTGATTATCTCAATAATGTGCACATCGGGCTCGATTTTTTTGATGCTACGTTGAACCGGCTCGGTGCATGGGCAATCGGGGCGAGAGCAGTGTTAAAGGGGCTCCTTCGTGCATTGCTCGAACCCGCGGAACTGCTCCGCAGCTGTGAGGAAGAAGGAAGGTACTTTGACAGACTCGCACTGCTCGAAGAAAGCAAAACGCTTCCCTTTGGAGCGGTTTGGGATTATTATTGTGAAACCATGGCGGCCGTTCCGGAGCGCTCTCTCATAACTGAGGTGACCCGGTATGAGGCGGAAGTGCTGAGAAAACGTGATTAATTTCAAAGGAGCGGAGAATGTCACTCGAAAAATTGGTACAACTTTCTAGAAGATACGGTTCTAACGACGAGTTTGTATTGAGCGGGGGAGGTAATACCTCGTATAAAGACGATACGTTTCTCTATGTAAAGGCTAGTGGAGTACAGCTGGGCACGATCGATGCCGACGGATTTGCAAAACTGCGGCTCGAGAATCTAAACGGGATGTGGGAAAAACAGTACCCCTCGGAGCCGGAGGCGAGGGATGCCGAGGTGCTTCAGGACATGCTTTCTGCCCGGGCAGAAGGAGAGGAGAAACGGCCGAGTGTAGAGACCCTTCTCCACGCACTGTTCCCTCAACCCTATGTCGCCCACATGCATCCGCCCCTTGTAAACGGGGTCACCTGCTCTCAAAACGGAGAACAGGTAGTGGCAGACCTGTTTGGAGATAGAGCTATTTGGATTCCCACGGTGAATCCCGGATATGTTCTGGCCCGAACTGTTAAAGAAGGCATTGAAAAACATCTCGAACAAAAGAAGCCGTTTCCGAAACTGGTTTTTATGGAAAACCACGGCGTTTTTGTAGCAGGAGATACGACCGAAGAAATAGACAAACAGTACGAAGAGATTTTCGAGACTCTCAAGGCGAAATTGAAGCGGAGTCCGGATTTTTCTCGAGACCCGAGAGAAAACGATAAGTCGTTTCAAAATCAGGTTGAACAGTATGAACAGGCCATCAAAGAGGCTCCTTATTTGGGCGACTCGGCTTTACCGTGCATCTTCTTTACAAACCGGGAAATCTTGAAATTTGTAGAGAACGAGAAATCGTTTACACCGGTAAGTTCAGCTTTCTCGCCAGACCATATCGTGTATTACGGGCACGAACCGCTTTTCATCGCCGCGGGCGAGAATGTCCACGGAGCCGTAAAACGATATGCCGAGAAAAATGGTGAAAATCCCCGCATTATTGCGGTGCAGGGACTAGGTGCGTTCGCTGTTGCAGAGACAGAGAAAAAAGCGGAGACGGCAAAGGCGCTCTTCCTCGATGCCGTTAAAATCGCCGTGTACGCGGAGAGTTTCGGAGGACACAAGTTCATGCCTACCGACCAGATTAATTTTATCCGGTTCTGGGAGTATGAAAAGTACCGAAAATCGGTAAATTCGAAGGAGCAATAAAAAGAAGACTGAAAGGAGCAGATGATGAAGCGGAACGCATTCAAAATGAAGCTCAAACCGGGGTTTGAAGAGGAGTACAGAAGGCGGCACGACGAGATCTGGCCGGAACTGGTAAAAGAGCTCGAAGCAGCCGGAATATCGGATTATTCCATTTATCTCGACCCGGAAACCCTCACCCTGTTCGCTTTTCAGAAGGTAAAAGACCACAACAGTGCCGGCGAGCTTCCCAACACCCGCATCGTAAAAAAGTGGTGGAAGTATATGGCAGACATCATGGAGACCAATCCGGACAACTCACCGGCAGAATGGAAACTGCGCGAAGTGTTCCATATGGATTGAAGAATTGGATCGAAGTATGGAAATTGTAATCTACACTGACGGGGGCTGTCACGGTAATCCCGGCCCCGGTGCCTGGGCATTCATTCTTCTAATCAGTGACGGGAACGCTGTCTCGAGGGCAGGGGTAGAGCAGTCGACTACCAATAACCGCATGGAACTGCTTGCCGTTATCAAAGCCCTCGAAGAAATCGATCCCGGCGGTACAGAAGCAGAAATCGTAATCCACACCGATTCGCAGTACGTGCAGAAGGGCATCACCGAGTGGATTCGCAACTGGGAGAAAAACGGCTGGCTAACCACTTCGAAAAAACCGGTAAAAAACAAGGAACTGTGGCAGGAATTGAAGCGGGCCGCTGACCGTTATACGATACGGTGGAAATGGGTCCAGGGGCACGCCGGAGACAAAATGAACGAACTGTGCGACACGCTTGTCCAGCGGGTGCTCAAGCACAGTCTACTCGACGGCAATCATCCGCTGTAACCACACGTTTCCCGTTTCATACGGATAATCCGATACGTAGAAGTCTATCAGATATAGACCTGCCTGCCCGGGCGTCCATGTAAACATACCTGTCCGTTCATCGAAGTCCACTCCCTCCGGAGCGCCCTCCATGATGAACCGCAGCTGGTCTTGATTCGGGTCTGTTACCGACTCCGAGAGATCAAATGTAATTTCTTCTCCTACATTTCCTTCGATAAGCTTGGAAAACTCATCATTTAGTACCGGAGGTTCATTCAATCCGGTAATGGTTATATCGTTGCACTCGGCGACTTTCTCCCCCTGCTCGTAGAGGTGCACCTGAAACGTGTACTCGCCTACGAACGGGATATTGACACTGTATTCATCCTGTTTTTCCAACTCTAGGACCAATGCATCATTATAAAAGACAGCTACCGTATCGTAGGTTCCATCGGCATCGATATCAGCAGAAATCAGTGCTTCATTCTCGTTCTTGCTGTGCTGTATTTCGTTCGTATCGAGAGAAACCGCGGCAGTACCGGTGACCGGAAAACTGAATGGCTTTGTGGTGGTATGGACCGGATTTTGAGCGCGAATATGTACCGTTTTTATCCCGAAGGTCGCATACCGGTACCTGTTCTCCGTTGTAAAATTGCCGTCCCCTTCAAAATCAAAGGTAAGCTCATCTGCTTCCGCGGCATCGACATGTATTATGACCTCTTCGCCCGTCTGGACCGATTCTTTGCCGTTTTTTAACGATACGGAACGGATCTCGGGTTCCGGCACGGACTCTTCTGCTGCCTTTTCCGCCCCCTCACCATTCCCTTCTTCGGCGGTTTGCTTTTGTCTTTCAGTGGCAGCAGCACCTGTGCCTCCTGTAGCACAAGAGGAGATAATGACAACCGCCGCGGCGATTACCGATAGACCGATAAACAATCGATTTATATTCATCTTTTTTTTATCATTTTCTGAAATATCACATTGTTCGGTATGTTGATTATATTACCGTCTTTGTCGATGAGGATAACAAAAAAAAGATTTATATCTTTGATTTCACCCCCCACGGCGTCCGGCATGATCTCTATGGTGTCATGTATCCGCAGTGTCTGGCTGAAAAAAAGAACAATACCTGCAAAAATATTGCTCAGGATACTCCATACGGCAAAAAACCCGATAGCAACAAGGCCGATAAACCCGGTTAGAAAAATCCACACATTCTCCAGGTCGATGCCCCACACATAGATGACCATAATAAATCCGATTACATACAGGACAATAGATTTTACTTTATGGATTGCCAAACCGCGTTTGTGGGGAAGATCGTATTTACGAATATACCGGTCGATAAGTATCTGCAGTATCTTGTTAATAATAATAACCGCCGCTGCAATTGCGACGGAAACAATAATTTTTGCTGTACTCGTCAAAAGATCTCCTCCTTCCTCTTTTAAGTATACAGAGAGATGAGAAAACAGGCAAATGTACCTCCTTTTTTTGTTTTTAACCGGTTTTTTTCGGTGAATACAAAATCTCCGGCGGGAAGAATGCAGTTATACCTGGTAGGAGGCAGTAAAATGAACATTACAAGCTATGTGCCTGGAGGATTCGAAGGAGATGTCGTCGAGGTAGAAATTGATCTGCGCAGGAGCATTCCGGGGATGGAGATTGTCGGGTTACCGGACGGTGCGGTAAAGGAGGCAAGAGAGCGGGTGCGGGTGGCCATTAAAAACAGCGGATTTACCTTTCCGAAAGAGCGGATTCTCGTAAACATGGCCCCTGCAGGTATCAAAAAAGAGGGGGCATCTTTTGATCTCTCCATTGCGTTGGCCGTTCTGCTCGATTCGGCAACTCTATCCGGTTACGGAGGGTATCTAACCTTAGTACATGGCCCGTCACATGCCGCGGACCAAACCAACTGTGAATCGGTCATGGTTTTAGGAGAGCTGCAGCTCTCCGGAGTCGTGCGGCCTGTCAAGGGTGTCCTTTCAGCAGTTGCGAGCGGACTCGAACACGGGATAAGACATTTTATTGTTCCATCAGAGAATGCCCGGGAAGCAGCGGCTTTAGAGAAAGGTATGGTTTTCGGGGTCAAAACACTCGAAGAAGCAGCAGAGACGCTGGTCCGCCTCCAGCTCGGGAGCGCGCATCCAACCCATACCTATTCGCATACCCATCCCCATGAAAACGGTCTGAAAACACTCTTCCCTTATGAAAACCTGGACTACATGGACATGAGAGGCCACCGGCTTGTCAAACGGGCCCTGGAAATCGGAGCGGCGGGGCGCCACCATATCCTCCTGTTCGGCCCTCCCGGGAGCGGTAAAACCATGGCTGCAACACGGATAGGCTCGATTCTTCCTCCTTTGACACAGCAGGAATCGATCGAGGTGACAAAAATCTACTCATTAGCGGGTCAATTACCGGAAAACAGAGGGCTCATCCTCTATCCGCCGTTTCGTAATCCTCATCACAGCGCCTCGGGTGAGGGAATTATCGGGGGAGGAAATCCGATTGTACCGGGAGAAGTATCTCTGGCCCACTGCGGAGTGCTTTTTTTGGATGAAGCGCCCGAGTTTAGAAAAACGATACTCCAGGGACTGCGTGAACCGGTAGAACGGGGCCGGGTCGATATTGCCAGGGCGGGTTCGAATTATTGGTTCCCCGCCTCGTTTCAATTGGTTTTAGCTGCAAATCCGTGTCCCTGCGGTAACCTGGGACGGGCTGAATCGGTCTGTGTCTGCAGTATTGCGGAAATCCGCCGTCACTGGAGAAAATTAGGCGGTGCACTGTTAGACCGCATCGATATCCGGGTACCGGTAAAACCGGTCTCCGCGGAAGCCATGCTCGAAGACAGGCCCGAAACGAGCAGTGCCATTGCAGAAAGAGTGAGAAGGGCAATCAGTATTCAAAGGCTGCGATATAAAGGAAAGGCGTACAAACGAAACGGACTCATCCCGCCCGGTGATGTGCCCCGGTACTGCAGCCTGACTGATGAGGCCAGGGGGATGTTTACGAAAGCTGTTTCAAAACTCTCCCTCTCCAGCAGGGCCGCCCACAGCATTCTTACTATAGCGAGGACAATTGCAGACCTCGATGGAAAATCCTCAATTGGTACGTTTCATGTGCTCGAAGCTGTTCAGCACAGAAGATACGGCGACGGAGATTATTTTTGGGAAGATGAAGAATGAAACGACCGGACAGCATTGAAAAAAAAGTGCGAATTCTGCATTATCCTTGTATATGAAACTTTATACAAAAGGGCAGTTGATCATCACCTCTTTCTTGAGTGCGGCAATCGTCCTCGTAGGCGTTGTGCTGCTTGCCGTATTCGGGGTGATCGGCAGCGGTGCAGGGCCTGCCGTCAAAGACTCGGCAGTCAATGCCCAGTCTTTTTCATTAGAGACCACACCCTCACTCAAACCCGATTCTTTAGGTTCCCGCCCGGCCGCGGACGAAATTCAGCCGGTGCAGTCTTCAGCCAGACTGACACTCGATGAAAAGCAGAATATCGAAGTATACGAACGGCTCAACCGTGCGGTCGTAAACATAAGTACCAAAGTAATGGCGTTGAACTGGTTCTTAGAACCGGTCCCGAGCGAAGGGGGAAGCGGTTCAGGGTCGATTATCGACACGAGAGGATATGTGCTTACAAACCGGCACGTCGTGGAAAACGCGTACGAAGTACTCATTACCCTCTACAACGGCAGACAGTTTCAAGGAGAGGTGGTCGGAACCGACCCTGAGACCGATCTTGCCGTCGTGAAATTCGATCCAGAGGATATGGAGGTCACCACGATACCAATGGGACTCTCCACGGAACTGAAGATCGGACAGAAGGTGCTTGCCATCGGAAATCCGTTCGGCTACGACAGAACGCTTACCACCGGCATTGTTTCCGGACTGGGAAGGCCGGTAAAAACGTCGAATAACGTCATCATAAGGGATATGATTCAAACGGACGCGTCAATCAATCCCGGAAACTCGGGCGGTCCTTTGCTCAACTCGAAAGGCGAGATGATCGGTATCAATACGATGATCTACTCTCCTTCCGGCGGTTCAGTAGGCATTGGATTTGCCGTTTCCGTTGATACGGCCCGAAGGGTCGTCCCCGACCTGATGAAATACGGAGAAGTGAAACGGGGATGGATCGATATTATTCCGGTCCAGCTCTTTCCGGAACTGGTCCGGTACGCCGATCTGCCCGTAAACCGGGGAATCCTCATCTCCCGGGTGATAAAAAACGGCAATGCTGATAAAGCGGACCTGCGGGGAGGGACACATCCCGTACGGTACGGGAGGTCGACCATCTATTTGGGAGGGGATATCCTCGTAGAAGTGGACGGTATGGAGGTAAAATCTCTCTCCGACCTCTACGGAGCTCTCGAAGACAACAAACCCCAAGAGTTAGTCAGTGTCGTGTTCTACCGTGGAGAGCGAAAAATGGAAACAACCATCACCCTCTCTGAAAGGCCGGACCAGTTCCGGCTCGAATAAGAGCGCGGAGGAATCGAAATGAAAGAGTTTCGCGTTACCTCCGGGTACCAGCCTGCAGGTGATCAGGGCAGAGCGATCGAAACATTAGCTCGGGGGTTGAAAGACGGCAGTGCTTGTCAGACCCTCAAAGGAGTGACCGGTTCAGGAAAGACCTTTACCATGGCCAAGATCATCGAAGAGGTCAAACTGCCTACCTTGGTCATCTCCCACAATAAAACGTTGGCAGCACAGCTGTACAGGGAGTTCAAGGACTTTTTCCCCGATAATGCGGTAGAATATTTTGTCTCTTACTACGATTACTATCAACCCGAAGCGTATGTTGTCTCCAAAGATCTCTACATCGAGAAGGACGCTTCGATAAATGATGAAATAGACCGGTTGCGGCTTTCAGCAACCTCTTCGCTCATGGAACGGAAGGACGTCATCGTGGTTGCTACGGTCTCCTGCATCTACGGTTTGGGCAGTCCTTCCACGTTCAAGGAGATGCGGGTCAGGTTCGAGCGGGGTACGTCCATCAATCTGCAGGAAGCGGCACGCAAACTGGTCTCCCTCCAGTATGACCGCAACGATCCGGTCCTCACCAGGGGGTGTTTTCGTATAAAAGGTGATGTGATGGAGATTTTCCCCGCCTACCTCCAGATCGCGTTTCGCGTCGAGACAGCCTGGGATGAGGTGGAGCGAATCCGCAAGTTCAATCCATTGACCGGTGAAGTGCTGGAAGATCTCGATATCTGTGTGATCTATCCGGCCAAACATTTTATCATGCCGCAGGACCAGATCGATGATGCTATCATAAACATCCGCACCGAGCTTGACCAGCGCCACGAAGAGCTGCTGGCCCAGAACAAACTGGTCGAGGCCCAACGGCTCAAGACCCGGACCCTCTACGATATGGAGATGCTCGAGGAGATGGGTTACTGTTCCGGAATCGAAAATTATTCCCGCCACTTGAGCGGAAGAAAGCCGGGGGAAAGGCCCGCGGTATTGATCGACTATTTCCCAAAACAGTATCTCACCTTTATCGACGAGTCTCACGTGACCATCCCCCAGATCGGCGGGATGTATGAAGGAGACCGGGCCCGCAAACAGTC
>CAZKZZ010000086.1:0-10275 GCA_964557375.1 uncultured Spirochaetales bacterium
ATAGAAGAATATAGAAATAAGTTTTATTCGTAATCATGAACATAGCTTTTTTACATTATCACACCAGAAAAGGTGGAGTTACAACTGTCATAGGCCAGCAGATCGGTGTCATGCGGGACAATCACCCCTGCCTCATGATAAAAGGTGAGGAAGGGGGTGTCGATTTCGGCATCCCTACACGAGTGGTTTCAGGGCTCGGGTATGACGGTACCTGGACCGTTGAACGGACCCCTTCCGAGATCGCGGGTGCTATTGAAAGGGTAATCGAAGAGCAGTGGCCCGATCGGGGCTGCGATGTGCTCCACATCCACAATCCGCTTCTCAAAAAGAACAGCAAGTTTATGCGGATAATCCGTTCTCTCCAGGAGCGGGGAATCAGGCTCTTTCTCCAAATACACGACTTTGCGGAAGACGGCCGTCCCTCCGTCTATTTCCGCGAGGACGCTTATCCAACCAAGAGCCACTATGGAGTAATAAATAAACGGGATTATAATCTCCTTATCCGGGCGGGACTCCGGCATGAGGGGCTTCACTACATACCTAATATGGTAACCGGTCTCCCCTATGGTGATTATGAAGGTGAACCGGACGTTGTCCTCTATCCCGTACGGGCCATCAGGAGAAAAAACGTTGGGGAGATCCTGCTCCACTCGCTCTTTGTTCCGGAACATTTGTATATGGGAGTAACTCTTCCTCCGAACTCTCCCCGGGATGTGGACAGTTTTACACAGTGGGAACAGCTCGTTGATCAGCTCTCGCTACCTGTCCTGCTCAATTTGGGTATTGAAGAGGATTTTACCCGCGTATTGGGAAGGACCTATTTTGTGGTAACAACGAGTATCAAAGAGGGGTTCGGATTCAGTTATTTGGAACCGTGGACGATCGGAAAGGAGGTAAGGGGGAGATGGCTCGAAGCGGTGTGTCCCGATTTTGAAAATAACGGTATTTCCTTTGACAAACTCTACGACAGGTTTTTCATCCCGCTTCGCAGTTTCGATGAACCTGCATTCAAAGAACGCTGGATGGAAGGGGTGGCCCGATGGGCCGGACAATTCGAAGTCGTCATCCCCCGGTCGGACAGAGAGAAAGCGTACAGCAGCCGGCTCAATGACGGCTGGATCGATTTTGCCCAGCTCGATGAGGCGGCCCAGGGAGAAGCGCTTGCTACTCTCGCTGAAGATGAGAGAAGCAGAGACGCGGTATACAATCAAAACCCCTGGCTCGGTGATTTCTTCGAAAAACCGTGTTCGCACTGCCTCGCCGAGGAGAACCGAAAAATCATTCTTGATGTGTACGGGCCAACACGATATCGGGAAAACCTGCTCACCATTTATAATAAAATAGAACAATATGTTCCCCACCAGGTCGAAAAAGAAAAGGTACTTGACCAGTTTCTACACATTGATAATTATCTCCCCTTAGGAAGTTGACTCGAACATGCTTATCTCAGGATCTTTACGCGAAGAGCTGATACGATATATCCGCGGCCATTCACACCCGATCGAACCGAATGATACCGGATGCGCCTTCGAGCAGTATACCGATGAGCTTCCCCGGGGCCCGTTTCCAAAAGTCGTCCTCTTCGACATCTACGGTACCCTGTTCGTATCCGGGTCGGGAGATATAAGTGTCGAGAAGGCGAGACAACAACATGGGAAGGACGACCGCAATGGGGGAAATCGGCAAAACCTCCAGTCCCGGTTTTTACAAAAGGTCGAAGAGAAACATCGCCAGATGCGTTCGATCACCCAATGTCCCGAGGTGAGGGTAGAGGAGATCTGGGCGGAGTTGTTCGGGTTCGAGGAACACGACGCTCTCCGTTTCGCTGTTGCCTATGAATGTGCCGTAAATCCGGTCTATCCGATGCCGGGTCTGCTGCAGGTGCTCGATTCTCTTCGAAAAAAGTCAATTTCCATGGGCATCGTCTCGAACGCTCAGGTTTTTACACCGCTTCTCTTCGATGCGCTGCTCGGCCGTTCTCTCGAGAGTCTCGGGTTTACCGATACGCTGTGCGTGTATTCGTACATAGCCCGGGTCTCTAAACCGTGCACCGACCTCTTCGAGAAGGTCCGCGGCGCGCTGCCCTCCGGAGCAGGTCCGGCCGATGTCCTGTATATCGGAAACGATATGCTCAATGACATTACTCCTGCAGCACAGGTAGGGTTTCGCACCGCGCTGTTTGCCGGGGACAGCCGTTCTCTCCGCGTGCGGGAAGGGGATCCGCGCTGCAGCGGAGTAAATCCGGATTGGATAATAAATTCTCTTGCCGATATCGATAAATTCATCATACAATAGGCTTCATATAAGGAGTTTCTCATGGCGTGGCACAAAAAAACGGACCCGATCCGGAACATCGGTTTTATTTCCACCCGGTTTCAAGGTACAGACGGAGTTTCTCTGGAAACCGAAAAATGGGTGCATGTTCTCGAAGAGATGCGGTTCAACATTTTTTATTTTGCGGGGCTTTCCGATTGGGACGGGGCCCGGCTCATGCTGGTACCGGAAGCGTTCTGGGAACATCCTGATGTTGCGAAGGTGCAGAGTCAATGTTTCGGGTCTACGGTACGTCCGAACGCTCTCTCCGGAGAGATGCATAGGCTGAGAAATTATCTAAAGAGCAAACTGTACGATTTTGTAAAGAAATTCGATATCGATATGGTTATCGTAGAAAACGCGGTGGCAATACCCATTAATATCCCCTTCGGCCTCGCCATAACCGAGTTCATTGCAGAGACCGGTATTCCTGCTATCGGCCATCACCACGATTTCTACTGGGAACGGCAGCGGTTTTTGGTAAACTGCGTGCCGGATTACATTTCCATGGCATTCCCGCCCAAACTGCCGAGCATGAGCCACGTTGTCATCAACACTGAAGCGCGTAAGGCAATGGGATACCGGCGGGGGCTCGCGTCAGTTGTTATTCCCAATGTGTTCGATTTCGAAAAACCCGCTCAGGAAATCGATGAGTACAACAAGAACCTCCGCGGTGATCTGGGAATCGAAGATGACGATATCTTCTTTCTCCAGCCCACCCGGGTCGTGGCCCGCAAAGGGATCGAGCACGCGGTGGAACTGGTAAATAGGCTCAAAGATGAGCGGGCCAAGCTGGTAATATCCCATCAGACCAAAGATGAGGGCAAGGAGTACTATGAACGGGTCATGGATTACGCCCGGCTTATGGGGGTGGAGCTGATAATACGGCCCGATATCGTGGGGGCAAAACGGGGCACCACCGAGGACGGGAAAAAGATATACAGCCTCGATGATGTGTACCCGCACGCCGATTTCGTTACTTACCCTTCCACCTATGAAGGGTTCGGGAACGCCTTCTTAGAAGCGATCTTTTTTAAGAAACCGCTTTTGGTCAACCGCTACTCCATTTTTCAGTCCGATATAGAGCCCATCGGGTTCGAAGCCGTGATCATGGACACCTACATAACGGACAAAGAGGTGAACAAGGTCAAACAGATTCTCTCCGATGATGATCTGAGAGAAAAAATAGTAGAGAAAAACTTCAAGTTGGGAGAAGATTTTTTCTCGTACGATATACTGGAACAGAAATTAAAGACCATCTTACTCAACTACGGTGAAAAGATCTATTAATCTGCTTTTCACTCTCGATTATTTTGGTTAAATTTATTCAATGTCTGAAACGGTCATCTCGGTAAACCATGTTTTCAAAACCTACGGTTCTCTTGTCGCGGTAAATGATCTGCAGTTCGATATCCCGGAAGCGATCTGTTACGGGTTCTTAGGGCCGAACGGCGCGGGCAAGACGACCATGATGAAAATGCTATACGGCAAGGCGCTCCCGGATAAGCGGGACGACACGGTTATAAATGTATTCGGGTATGATCCACGGGGACATGAATTGGAAATCAAGCACCTGTCAGGCCTTGTGCCCCAGGACAACGACCTCGATGTGGAATTGAACGTGTTTCAAAATCTCATGATTTTTTCGAAGCTGTACGGTATGGCCACGAGACAGGCGGCGAAGAAGATCGAAGAGCTGCTCGATTTTATGGAGCTGAAGGACAAGAAAAAGGCAAAAATCAGGGAACTCTCCGGGGGGATGAAGCGCCGCCTCATCATTACGAGAGCACTGTTAAACGACCCGAAACTGCTCATTTTGGATGAGCCGACGACCGGTCTCGACCCTCAGGTGCGTCAGGTAATCTGGGACAGGCTCCGCAATCTGAAGAGACGGGGGGTTACCATCATCCTTACTACTCATTATATGGAAGAGGCGTTCCAAATTGCGGACACTGTGCTTATTATGGACAAAGGGCTCGCCCTTATGGAGGGCAACCCGACGGACCTCATGGAGCGGAATATGGAATCGCACGTGCTGGAGCTGATCAACATAGAAAAAGCGAAGGACCTGGAATCCATGCATGTAAACGATGATGTCCGCAAGGAAGAGTCGGATGAACGGGTCCTCTACTACAGCAAAGATCTCGGAATGCTCGAAGCGATGGTCCGGGGCTTAGAACCGGGCGAGTTCTACCTTCGTCAGACCAATTTGGAAGACCTGTTTCTCAAAGCGACGGGGAGGAAGCTGCATGGCAATCAGTAGTGAACGGGCGTATCCCCCGCTGGCGAGCAGATTGTTCAGTGTGTGGTACCGGCACATGCGGGTGTACACGAGAAACCTCATCAGTAACGGACTGCCGCCGTTTCTCGAACCGCTTATATTTTTGGCCGGTATCGGGCTGGGTTTGGGCAGCTACATCACCTCTATGGATGGAATCCCTTTTATCAAATATCTGGCTACCGGATTGCTGGTCTCGTCGGCGATGTTTACCGCGGCGTTCGAATGCTCGTTCGGCACGTTTATCCGGCTGGAGTTCGACAAGGTGTACGACGGTATGCTCGGAGCTCCCATTACCGTGAACAACTTGATTGTGGGAGAGATTATCTGGGCGGGAACAAAAGGACTGTTCTTTTCAATGGCAGTTTTTGTTATAGTCTCTCTTTTCGGCATTCTCCCGATCTGGAAAGTGATTATGGCACCCCCGATCGGATTTTTGACAGGCACGATGTTCGCCGCCCTCTCTTTATTTGTCACCTCATTTGTGAAGAACCTCAATCACTTTAATTTTTACTTTACCGGGTTTATCTCCCCGCTGTTTTTTTTCTCAGGGGTCATATTCCCCATTGAAAAGCTTCCTAAAGCACTGCATCCGGTTGCGGAAGCCCTGCCTCTTACCCATTCCGTACGGCTTATTCGGGGGCTGGTCTTCTCAGAACTGGAGTTTGTGCATCTGCTCGACCTGCTCTATATGGTGGGTTTTTCGATTATTATGGGATTTTTAGCCGTACGGCTTTTAAGACGCCGTTTGGTCGACTAGTTGACACTGACCGAATTCGTGCCGTCTTGCCCGCGAGTGTGGTCGGGGAATGCTTTTTTTATCGAGAGAAACTCATCTTCGATATCTTCCGCTATTTCGACTAGTATCGGATCAAACTGTTTTCCCTTCATCGAGATAATCTCTTCCATTGCCTGACTGTGGTCCCAAGCCTGTTTATAGGGGCGATGGGAGGTCAGAGCGTCGTACACATCGGAGAGGGATGAAATACGGGCACTGAGAGGTATTTTTTCTCCAACCAGGTTTTTCGGATAACCGGTCCCGTCATACCGTTCATGATGGGAAAGTGCAATAGGAGAGGCCAGCGTAAGAAATGACTGCTCTCCGAGTTCTTCGTCGGCCTCGTGGAGGATGTCCCACCCCCATTCGGTATGTTTTTTCATAATGCACCACTCTTTCGAGTCGAGTGAGCCCGGTTTCAGCAGGATCTGGTCCGGGACCCCTACTTTTCCGATATCGTGGAGCATCCCGGAGAGAAAGATATCGTCGATATACTCTTCAGATATGGAGAAGCTGTAGGGCTGACTGCGGTACACCTCTTTGCAGATGCACCTGTTGAACTCGCAAATCCGGTGGAGGTGGTTTCCCGTCTCCATGTCCCGGTATTCGGCCAGTCTGGCCAGTGATTTCATGGCCGTGCTCTGTGTTTTCTGGAGGATAGAGGTGGTTGTAACAAGTTTTTCATTTAACAGTTTCTGGGCCTCGATTGTCTCTTTGAGTTCCTCATTTATTTTTACGTGGTCGGTCATATCGAAAAGGATACCGAACAGGAATTCTCCGACCCGGGTCGAAACATCTCTGACCATCGTGGTCTCATCCCGTCCGTTGCGGAATGTTGTAAAGCGCCCGGCGGATGCGTCATGGGGGAAATGTTTGGTTTCGAAGAAGAACACTTTTCTTTGGTTCAGTTCTTCTACGTCCGAGAAGTGATATTGCCGCAGGAATTGGCTGTTTACCGAGATGAATGTTCTCTTCCTGTCCATGATGTACATGGGAAGATCTATTATAACCATCAATTCTTTGAGGGCTTCGATGGTAAGAGTATCGGGGCGGGGATGGACAGTTTGCTCACTGTAAGAAGCGATGCGGAGAATATCGTCTAGTTTTGAAACGATAATTGCCAGCTGCCGTCTGTTCGATGCGAGCACCCGGCGCGGATTGCTGCAAAATAGGAGCAGTCCACCCCGTTTGTCTTGTTTTTCGACAGGAAAGGGAAAGGAGAGTGCCGGGTTCTCTTGTAACGGAGAGGGCAGGAGGTCCTGTAAAACCGGTGCGTTCGCGGCAATTACGGCAGGTTCTTTGGGTAGAAGGCTGCTTTTCTCCGGCGGTACAATATAGACGGAATCGGCAAATTCCGGTACTGCTTCAGGTTGAAAGCAGAGAATAGAGGCATGTTTCACCTCTTTTACCCCGGAGAGGGCTTTTATCAGCTGTCCGAGCCTGCCCGAACCGTTTTTTTCGTGATCAACATTTTTAAATATCTGGAAAAGATCTTCGAGATCAATCATAATTCATTGTATCTATCGGCGGGGAGTTGTTTTTAATTTACAGTTTTATCAGTTTTCATTATCTTTTAGGAAAACTATAATAAAGAGGACATTTGTATGAACAGTACTAGTTATATTAATCGGTTTCGGGATCAAGAAAACGATCAGGAAAATCAAGAGAACCAGAAGGAACAGGAAACTCTGTTCCAAAAACTGCTCAAGACCAGAAATATTCTCCTTTCCGGAGAAATAAATAAGCCGTTAGCGGAACGGGTCGTACGGCAGCTTCTGCTGCTCGAAGACGCAAGCGATGAGCCGATAAAAGTTTTTATCGACTCTCCCGGCGGTGATGCTGACGCAGGTTTTGCAATATTTGATATGCTTCGGTTTATCAAGCCCGATGTGTACACGATCGGGATGGGGCTGGTGGCCAGTGCGGCATCCATCATCCTTCTTGCATCCCCGAACGAGCGACGGTTGAGCCTGCCCAACGCCCACTATCTGATCCATCAGCCGCTGAGCGGTATGCGCGGTGTGGCTTCGGACATCGAGATACATGCCCGTGAGCTCGAGAAACTGCGGGTAAAGATCAATAACCTCATCTCCGATGAGACGGGACAGCCGCTGGAAAAGGTAGAAAAGGATACGGACCGGGATTTCTGGATGAATGCCGACGAGGCGATCGACTACGGTCTGATATCTAAAGTTGTAAAAAATCGAAAGGAAATCGGCGCATGACAAAGGATGAGATTGGGAAAAATCTGGAAAATGTTTTTACCGGTATCGAAGAGACTGATCTTCCCCGAGGGCTTACCCGGATACGGGGAAAGGTCCGCGACATTGTAGATTTCAAGAACGAATACGTGTTGGTCACAACGGACCGTATTTCCGCCTTTGACCGGGTGCTTGCTCATATTCCCTTTAAAGGGCAGGTTTTGAATCAGCTCTCCATGTACTGGTTTCGAGAAACTGCAGATATCATTCCCAATCACATCGAAGAAGAGATTACCGGCAGGACTGTTCTGGTAAAAAAGTGCGAGGTGCTCCCGGTGGAGGTGGTCATCCGGGCATATCTTACCGGCTCGGCCTGGCGGGACTACTCCGCTACCGGTATTGTATCAGGCATAACGCTCCCCGAAGGGATGCGGTTCAATCAGCGGTTTGAGACCCCGCTTCTTACCCCCTCGCACAAAGCGGAACGGGGGGACCATGATGAACCGGTCTCGTCCGAAGAGCTGATAAGCCGCGGTATCGTAGAAGAAGGTCTCTGGAATAAGATCAGGGACACCGCATTCGCTCTTTTCGAACGGGGAAGCAAGATTGCTGCGGAGCGCGGTATTATTCTTGTGGATACCAAATATGAGTTCGGGCTGCTCGACGGCGAGCTGGTCCTCGTCGATGAGCTCCACACCCCCGATTCGAGCCGGTATTGGTTTGCCGACACTTATGAACAGCTCTTCGAGAAAGAAGAGAAGCAGAGGAAGATTGACAAAGAATATCTGCGGCAGTGGCTCATGGAGCAGGATTACATGGGTGACGGAGAACCGCCCGAAATCCCCGATTGGGTGCGGGTAGAGGTGGCGGACCGGTATATTCGCGCCTACGAGCTCATTACGGGAAAGCCGTTTGCTCCCACCCATGCAGACCCGAAAACTGAGAAGAAAGAGATACTCGACTACGTGCGCTCGCTGAAATAAAACCAAAAATATAGTATATTATAGACAGAATGCCTGCGGAAATTCCGCTTCTCGAACTTCTCATCGGACTAATCTTCCTGCTCCTCGTTGCAGCAGGCGTGCGGGTTGTCACTAATAGAATCAAACTTCCCTTTTCAGTACTGCTGGTGTTTACCGGTATTCTCTTAGGACTGATCACAAAGTATCTTCCTCCTCCGCTCCATATAGTAGGGGAGATCGACATCTCCTCCGAGATGATCCTGTTCATATTTCTGCCTACGTTGATCTATGAGTCCTCCCAAGCCCTCGATGTGCGTGAGCTCAGGAAAAACCTCACCCCGATACTGACCTTGGCTGTTCCCGGGCTTCTGCTTTCGACTTTTCTTATCGGAGTGATAGTATGGCTTCTGACCCCTCTCGATTTCGCGGTCTCTCTCCTGCTGGGGGCAATTCTCAGTGCTACCGACCCTGTAGCTGTTATCTCTATTTTTAAAAAATTGGGGGGACCGAAACGGCTTCTCGTTCTTATCGAAGGGGAGAGCCTTTTCAACGATGCTACTTCTCTTGTTCTCTCCCGAATTCTGGTGGCAATCATTGTCGGCGGAGGTTTTACGCTCCTTTCCGCCGGTCAGGGTGTTGTCAGTTTTTTCATTGTGTTTTTCGGGGGTATCCTCGTCGGTGCTGTGCTCGGAATGGCGGCCGGATTGGTCCTGGAGAGGGTCCGCAGTGAAACGTTTGTTGTTATTACCATTACCACGGTTCTCGCCTATCTCTCTTTTGTCATTGCAGAAGAGCTATTCCGTGTAAGCGGAGTTATGGCAGTCGTGGCTGCGGGCCTGAGTTTCAGCGGATGGGGCTGGATGAAGGTCACCCCAACGGTTAGAAACTATCTGGAGAACTTCTGGGAGTATGCCGCGTTTCTGGCAAACGCGCTTATATTTCTCCTGGTAGGGCTGCATGTAAAACTTGCTCCGCTGGGAAGGGTGCTGCCGATTTTGGGATGTGTTATTGCGGGAATGCTCATCTCGAGGGCCGTTATTGTGTATGGTCTCACTCCGCTTGCAGACCTTACGAGCAGAAATAAAATCTTTCTTAAAGGGTACAAACCGGTCCTTTTTTGGGGAGGCCTGCGCGGAGCGGTGGCTCTCGCCATTGTGTTGAGTCTCCCCCCGTTCGGCCAAAATGTTCTTCTCGAGAATCTGGTTATCGGGGCGGTCCTGTTTACTCTCTTTGTCGAGGGGTTGACGATCGAACCGCTGGTAAAACTACTCGGACTGGACAAGCCCCCCCTAACTGACCTCTATGTGCTCCATGAACACAAACTGGCAGCGAAGCAGAAAGCTTACGAAAGAATATGTGAGTTTCTCGAGAGTACGGTGTTTTCTCAGCAGGTAGCAGAGAAACTGCAGTCACGATATGAAGAGCTGATCGAAAAAGAGGAGAAGACTCTTGCCTCGATTCAGGAAGAAGCGGTCCGTACGGACCAGCAGAAGCGAATTCTCTACCTGCAAACCTTCGGTGAGGAGCTTACCGTATACATGGACCTCTTCAATAAGGGACATCTCGGTCAGCACGCGTTCAGAGAGCTGCGGCTCGATCTCGCCCTTCAAATCGATGCGGTCCGGTATATGGAGAGCTTCCGAAATGTGTATTACGGGAGGTTCCATCCGCGGAAATTCGAGCGGTTTCTCTTCGGACTATTCGATCATCTCCCTCTGCTTTCTTCTCTTTCCGAGAGACGGC
>CAZKZZ010000086.1:10375-15091 GCA_964557375.1 uncultured Spirochaetales bacterium
GAGACGGCAGAACAGTTTCCGGAGTTCGTCCATTCGACCCAGCAGCAGTTAGGGGAGCGGCTCGCCCTTTTAGCGGAGCGTGACTACGTGGAGAACCAAATGGACCACGGATCTCTGCCCCATTCGTTCGGAGAACAGATGATAGAAGAGATTGATGAGAATCTCCACCGCCTCCGACAGGAAGAAGTGGCGGAGTTCGAGATAGACCCGCATGAACTACTGCGAAAGGTCGCGTTTTTCAAAGATATGGGAGAGGAGGAGTTCGACCATATCGCCGAGAGGATGGTAGCGAAAACGGTCAATGAGAAGGATGTAATTATCAGACAGGGAGATGCCGGGAACAGCCTCTTTTTGATTACGCGAGGGGTAGTCAGAGTAACACGGGAGGAGAATGGAGAGAAACGGGACCTGAGCACGCTGTTAGCCGGTGATTTTTTCGGTGAGATGGCTTTGCTCCACGGCGAAAAACGCAATGCGACAGTGTGGGCTGTAACCCCCTGTTATCTCTACGAGTTAGACCGTGCGGCGCTTGAAGAGGCGATGGTGAGGTTTCCTGCGGTCCGGGAAGCGATGTACGAGGCGGACCGGAAGCGGCGACAGGAGTGAGCATTACCCTACAGATAATTGAGAAACTGTGCTACTTTTTTCCGAATCTGTTCGGTTTTATCTCCCGGAGGCAGTGCGTTGAGGAGTATTAGGTGAAGTGCATTTTTATTAAAAGGAGCCCGGATTCGAACGAGAGTTAAAAAAATATATTCGGACTGCGACTTATAAACAGAAGACTTTACACAGGCACGTAAGATTTAATGTGATCAAGATCTGCGGATTTTTGAGATGCAACCCAGAGGTCATGTGCCATTTGCAGGTTTAGCCATAATTGAGGACTTGTGTTAAAAGCCTTAGCCAGCCGTAACGCCATAACGGGGGTCACGGAACCTCTTTCATTTACTATTTTTGAGAGTGTTTTTCGTGCAATCCCCATGTCGGTTGCAACCTCAGATATAGTCAAGTTCAAAGGATCTAAGTAATGCCTCTTAATAATTCCGCCTGGATGCGTTGGTTTTCTTTTTTTTCCCCTCATAACTTCTCCTAATGATAATCAATATAGTCCACATCGTATGCATTGCCTTCACTTAATTTAAAAACAATACGCCAATTACCTGATATCTTAACGCTCCAAACCCCTTTTAATTTACCGCTTAATTGATGCAGGTTCGAGCCCGGAAAATTCATGTCCCTGATTTCATTTGAGGCATCGAGCCTGTCTAATACGTCGGCAATCTTTTGTGCATGTTTGGGTTGTATTCCACTTTTATCATCATTGTAAAAAAATGATTCAAGTCCTTTATGCAAAAAGTTCTTGATCATAATAATAGTGTAACCAAAACGGTTACACTGGTCAATAGATAACATCAATTACTTTTTTCCGAATCTGTTCGGTTTTATCTCCCGGAGGCAGTATGTCCAGGAGAGTGTCTATATAGCCGAGCTCACGGGCCCTTTTTAATAAACAGTCGAAATTGAAATCATAGATCCAGCCGAGCTGGAGTACCTTGAAGTCGGCAATCGTGGCCATTTCTTCGTAATTGATGACCCGCTCCCGCATAAAGTCTTCGAATACGTGAGTACTGATCTCCGGTGTGTCCGGCAGATGGAGGGTAACCGTGTCATTTCCCCCGTGAATATAGTGATTGACGGCCACCCGCAGTATATCGAGCTTGTCCGCGTCCCGAACCATCTTTGTAAAAAGCGCTGACTGTTCCCCCAATTCGGGGACGGTCCGTTTGTTGTGATAGATTACAGCCTGTTTTATCGCCTCTCGCGCTTCAGGCATAAAATCGGTGAGCAGGTCGAGCTCTTCTAAGAGCTCCGCCCCCAGCGACCCATGGTCTACGGAATCGCGGTCTCTGAAGGTCTTAAATCGTCTCAATTGTTCGAACCGGCCGAGGTCGTGGAAAAGCCCGATAAACTCCGCAGTCGCGGTTTGTTCCCGGCCAAGACCGAGATGCTCTGCCAACTCCTTCATGTTGTCGGCAACCTCGAGCGAGTGTTTCTCTTTCAATTTAATATTGGCATTTATCTCGTCGTCCGGTCCGTAAAATCCGGATGCGTAGTCGAGAAACCATACCCGTTTTTCCTTGAGTTTTTCTTCTAAGAGAAACATCACTTGGTTCTATCACACAAAACTGCTCTTGTGAACTCCGATTTTCAAACCGTTCTTATGTTTCGTGAAAATAATCGCAATTTAACATTTTTTTCTAAACCCCTTTTGTTTTTTCAGTAAAAGTGATATATTTATAAATATAGAGATATTGGATGGAGGTATGAAAAAAGCCAAAAAGACAATTCTCCTTATAGAAGATGATCCCGTTACTGCCTTAACCGAATCCGATCTGCTGCGTAAGAACGGATTCGAGGTCATAACTGCATCCAACGGAAAAGACGCGATCACCACGGTCCGGAACAGTGAAATCGACCTTGTGCTCGTTGATATCGATTTAGGCAGCGGTACCATGAGCGGCAGAGAAACTGCAGAAAAGATACTCGAGATAAAAGCTCTTCCTGTTGTCTTTTATAGTATCGACATGGCCCTCGAACTCTTCGAGGCCCACAAAAAAGAAAAGGAAGCTGTGGCGAGGCTGCGGGCGGAACTCGAAGAGAACGAGAAGATCCGAGAGCAGTTGGAACAGTCTGAGATTTTCTTGAACAATCTCATCGATCAGAGTCCCTTCCCTACCTGGATTTCCGACGACAAAGGGGTATTGATACGGCTCAACGACGCGAGCCGAGAACTGTTCGGAGTGACCGATGATCGGGGTGTAGTTGGAAAATACGATTTTCACAAGGACGATATTCTCATCGAAAAAGGATTGGTCCCTCAATTCAATGAGGTGTACACCAAAGGAAAAACCCTCCATCTGACGATCGATTATGATTACAGCAGGGTCGAGCATGTAGATGTCCCCGAGGCGACCCACAGGGTACTCGATTGCACCATTTTCCCAATAAAAGACTCCGAGGGGAAGGTGACCAACGCGGTGTTCCAGCAGAAAGATATTACCGAACAGACACTTGCAAAAAAGAGACTGCAGGAGACGATTAAAAACCTCAAAATGATATTGGACAGTATCCCGGAAGATATCTACATCGCGGACATGGATACGTATGAAGTCCTGTTCATGAACCGCCACATGCGGGAATCATTCGGTGGGAATTTTGTTGGAGAGATCTGTTACCGGGTATTCAGAGGTGAGGACAAGCCGTGCAAACACTGTACGAACCGGGAGCTGTTAAATGAGAAAGGGGATGCCGCAGGTGTAGCGACGTGGGAGGATTACAATCCGCTAAACGGAAAATGGTATCTCAACTACGACCGGGCAATTCCCTGGATTGACGGCAGGCTTGTCAGGCTGCAGATTGCAGCGGACATCACGGAGAGAAAGCGGTTCGAAGAGAGTCAGCAGGAGAACCTCGAAGAGAAGGAAGCCCTCATGCAGGAGCTGAACCACCGGGTAAAAAACAACCTGATGATGATCACAGCTCTCATCAGTATGAAAAACAGGGAACTCGGGGATGCTGTTGATCTGTCCGACCTCGAACATCAGATAGCTGCGATCCGCATCGTCCACGAAAAACTGTATCAGACAGGGGACATTACAAAGATCGATTTTAGCACCTACAGCCAAGACCTGCTCATCACCATTTTTGCTGCCAACCCGAGCGGACCCGTCACTATAGAAAATAATAGCGAGATGCTTTATCTTCCTCCAAAACAGGTCATTCCCTTAGGCTTGATTCTCAATGAGCTTGCTACCAACGCGGTAAAACATGGTTTCACTGCCGATACTCCCGCGCGGTTCAGTATCGAACTGCGCTCATTGCCGTCGGAAGGCCGGTATGTCCTCACCGTTTCCAACAACGGGAGACCGTTCCCAGAAGAAGTGGACCTAAAAAAAGCTGATTCTATGGGACTGCGTCTTATTACCGTCCTGACGGAACAGGTAAAAGGGACGATCGAGCTGCAAAAAACGCCGCATCCGACGTTCACGATACGGTTTCCGGCCGCCGTTTGAGCGTGTAGTCACGCTCGTATATTCACTCGTATATTCACTTTTATTGACTTTTTATCTTTTAAGGATATAATGAAATTAAAAGAGGAAATAGAGGTTGTGACTTCAACGGAGACCCGCCATTCTTTCGAACTCGCCGGAAAAACTGTCCTTCTTGTCGAAGATGAGGCCATCATAGCCATGAATGAGGCGGCTGTCCTTTCCCGTTACGGATTGCGTGTGGTAACCGCCCACAGCGGCACAAAAGCGATCGAATCGGTCAAGTCCCGACCTATCGATCTTATCCTTATGGATGTTGATCTCGGCACCGGCAATATAGACGGGACTGAAACCGGCCGTCGGATTCTCGAAGAGTATGATATTCCGCTCATTTTCCTCTCCAGTCATACTGAACCGGAAGTAGTCGATAAAACGGAGAAGATCACCTCATACGGATATGTCGTAAAAAACAGCGGCGAGACCGTGCTTATCACCTCTATAAAAATGGCCTTTAAACTGCATCAGGCCCATATGGCCCTCAAAGAGAACGAGGCGGAACTCTCCGCGATCTATGAGCACACGCCGGTCCTTATGGTCATGCTAGATGAAGAGCGGAAAATAAGAAAAGCCAATACCGCAACTGCAGGCTTTGCCGCAACGTCAACGG
>CAZKZZ010000087.1:0-9359 GCA_964557375.1 uncultured Spirochaetales bacterium
AATAGACGATGCCGATGACGCAGTCCCTACAGCGCGGGCGTTAGTCGAGGGCGGTGTGACGGCGATGGAGCTCACGCTCCGGACCCCGGCTGCAGTCGAGGCACTGAAAAGGATAAAACAGGAGGTGCCGGAGATGCTCGCCGGTGTGGGAACGGTCATCACCCCCGAACAGGTCGATGAAATCGTCGAAGCAGGGGCTGATTTCGGGGTGGCCCCGGGACTGAACCCCCGCATTCTGGACAAAGCCCGGGAGGCGGGCCTCCCCTTCGCCCCGGGGGTGATGACCCCTTCTGAGATCGAACTGGCGGTGGAGAAAGGATGCAGGCTCTTGAAGTTTTTCCCCTCCCACCCTATGGGGGGAATTGATTTCTTGAGGAGCATGAACAGCCCCTACAGCTACCTGGCACTTACCTATATCCCCTTGGGCGGGGTCAACCCGGCTAATCTCGGTTCATACCTGCAGGTACCGATTATTTCCGCTGTCGGTGGGTCCTGGATCGCAAAACGGGACCTAATAGAAAACCATAAATGGGACGTTATAAAAGAAAACGCACGGGAAGCAATACGAATAAAGCAGAAAGCGAGAGGAGGCAGTTCATGGAAGGCGGTATAAACGGCGGTATAAACAGTGGTATAAAACTGGTCACCTTCGGCGAGATCATGGGACGGATCGAACCGGAGGGGTTCAAGAAGTTTAGGCAGGCCCTTCCCGGAAAACTGGAGTTCACCTTTGCCGGGTCGGAGGCCAACGTAGCGGTCAGTTTCTCCCTGATGGGGGGCACCGCTCGGTTCGTGACCGCACTCCCCGCTAATTCGATCGGTGATGCCTGTGTCGGTACCCTGCGCAACTACGGTGTGGACACCTCGTTTATCGTGAGGTCGGAGAAAGGCAGGTTCGGGTTCTACTTCGTGGAAACCGGGGCCAATCAGCGTCCGAGTACAGTGCTCTACGACCGTGAGGGGACCGCCATCAGCATGACCGGCCCCGACGAGTACGACTGGGACAGCATATTCAAAGATGCAGCGTGGTTTCACATAAGCGGTATCACTCCGGCAGTCTCCAAACCAGCCTCGGAGGCATCGCTCGATGCCGTCAAAAAGGCAAAGGAGCAGGGGCTTACCGTCTCCTGCGACCTCAACTTCCGCAAGAAACTGTGGAAGTGGGAACCCGGGACCGAGGGTAAAGAGCTCGCCCGGAGAGTGATGGGTGAACTGCTCGAGTCGGTTGATGTGGTAATCGGAAACGAGGAGGACGCTTCCGACGTACTGGACATTCAGGCCGGCTCGACCGATGTGGAGAAGGGGTTTCTGGAAGTGGAACGGTACCCCGAGGTTGCCAAACGGATCATCTCCCGGTTCCCTCAGGTAAAGATCGTGGCCACGACACTTCGGGAGAGCATCAGTGCTACCCACAACAACTGGGGCGGAATGCTCTACGATGCTAAGACCGGTAAGAGCTATTTTGCGCCGGTCATAGACGGGGAATACAAACCGTACCGGATTACCAGCATTGTTGACCGGGTCGGAGGAGGGGACGCCTTTTCAGCCGGGCTCGTATTTGCCCTCATGGATGAGAACCTCAAAGCACCTGGGGACGCGCTCGCCTATGCAGTGGCAGCAGGGTGTCTCTGCCAGTCGATCGAGGGAGATTTCAATATTTCATCCCGGGAAGAGGTCGAGGCCCTTATGAAAGGAAGTGTTTCCGGCCGGGTAAAACGGTAACCGTCTAAAACACTAACCATGTAGAACGCTAACCGCGTTAATCGGTAGCAGATTTCAGCTCCGTTCGCTCCGTTCGATATATTCCGGGAGGTCCTGTACCCGCCTGCACGCGGCCCAGTGTTCATCAGTTCCCGACCCCCGCATTACCGTGGCCTCGGGTTCCGCCTGCTTGCAGGTAGGTTCTACATAGGGGCAACGAGGCGAGAACCTGCATGCGGTCATGTTACCCAGTCCCTTTGGGTTGACAAAACCTTTAATGGGTAGTTCAGGCGCCCCGACGTCAGGGTCGGGAACGGGGACGGCGGAAATCAGGGCCCGGGTGTAGGGATGGGCCGGTCTTTTGAGAATATCCTCCGTCGGTCCGGATTCTACGAACTTTCCGAGATACATAATACTTATCCGGTCACAGATGTAACGGGCGGTAGCCAGGTCGTGACTGATGTAGATGAACGAAATAGAATGCCGCTCCTTCAGCTGCAGGAGAAGGTCGAGGATACCGATCCGTACCGAAACGTCGAGCATGGAGACAGGTTCATCCGCTATCACGAAGTCCGGCTGGAGAATAAGGACCCGGGCAATACTTGCCCGCTGAAGCTGTCCTCCGCTGAGCAGCCCCGGGTACTTGTTCCAGAACTCCTCCACCGGCTCGAGCCCCACCTCGATGAGACTTTGAGCAATCATGTCTCGTCTCTGCTCTGCTGTTTTGGCCAGGTTATGAATATCGATTGTCTCTCCGAGAATTTCCGAGACTTTTCTGCGGGGGTTGAGGGATCCGAAGGGGTCCTGAAAAATCATCTGCATTTTACGCCGGTAAGGTTTGAACAACGGTTCCGGCAGATCGGTAATTTCGGTATCATGATAATAAAGGTTCCCGGAGGTCTGTTTTATGAGTTTGAGAATTGTCCGACTCAAGGTGGATTTTCCGCATCCCGATTCACCGACAATCCCGAGAATTTCGGCTTTCTGCAGAACGATATCGACACCGTCCACTGCTTTTATGTACTCAGGCTTATTCCCCGTCAGTTTTTTTAGAAGTCCCTGTCGTATGGGGAAGTGTGTTTTCAGGTCTTTTACTTCGAGTACACTCATACCTGGGGCTCCTTGTTGTCACGATAAAGGTGGCAGGCCACCCTCCGCCCGGCGATGTCATACAACGGGGGGTCTTCCTGCTTGCAGATATCCATCACGTGTTCGCACCGGTCCGCAAAGTGACACACGTCTCCAATACCCACCAGACTCGGAGGGGCCCCCGGAATACTCTCAAGTTTCTGCCGTTCGCCGAGGATACTGGGATAGGAACGTATCAGAGCGCTGGAGTAAGGATGGAGAGGGTTATGGTAGAGTTCGCGCGTCGGTGAATCTTCGGCCACCTTGCCTGCATACATAACCACCACCCGATCACAGTTTTCGGCAATAACCGAAAGATCGTGGGTGATAAAAATGATAGTCAACTGGAACCGCTCACGGAGGTCGGCGATAAGCTTCAGCAGTTGACGCTGCACAATAACATCCAGTCCGGTAATCGGCTCGTCGAGCATCAGAAGGTTGGGCCTGTTTGCCGTAGCAATGGCGATCATGACCCGCTGCCGCATACCGCCGGAAAACTCGTGCGGATAGCTGCGGACCCGGTCCGCCCCGATGCCTACCAACTCGAGCTGCTCCTTCGCCCGTTTCCAGGCGGTTTCCTTGTTGACGTTTTCATGTTCAAGGATCTGTTCCGCAATCTGCTCCCCAACCGTGAGGACAGGATTCAAGGCATTCTGCGCTTCCTGCCGGACAATAGCGATCTCGCTTCCCCGGAGTTTGCGCATTCCTTCGTTGCTGAGATCAAGAATGTTTGTTCCGTTGTACACGATGGAACCGTTTGTAACCAGCCCGGGAGCCCGAATAAAACGGAGAAGCGACAATGCGATGGTTGTCTTGCCGCAGCCGGATTCTCCGATAAGACCAAGGGTCTCGTTTTCTTCGACAGTAAAGGACACTCTGTCGACCGCCTTCGCGTCACCGCGACGCATCCGGTAATAAATGGAAAGATCGTTAACTTCTAGTAGTGCCATGATCTAGTATCCCCTCTTTTCTTTATAGCCGGGCGTCAGTACATCGCTTACAGCGGTGCCAAGGAACGTAAAACTGACAATCAAGAGAACGATAGCCAGGATAGGAGGGAAGACCCACCAGGGTGAACTGGACATGGCCCCGGATTCGAAGGCGAAATGAAGCATCTGTCCCCAGCTGATTACACTTACATCGCCTAAGCCGAGAAAACTCAATACCGCTTCGGAATAGATAGTGATCGTCACCATAAGAATCGATTGTGCAAAGAGGAGGGGGACCACGTTGGGAAGAATCTCCCGAAACATAATCCGTGCGTTGGATGCACCGATACATCGGGCCGCCTCCACAAAGGGCCTCTCCTTTAACGAGAGGACCTGGGAACGGACCACTCTGGCGGTGGTAGGCCAGCTGATGACACTGATGACAAAAACAATATTCCAGATGCTCGGTCCTAAGACCGCCGCTAAGACAATCATCAGCGGGAGCATAGGCAGCATCATGAAGAAATCAACGATCCGCATCAGGACCCCTTCCAGCTTTCCGCCGAAGTATCCCGCGATAATCCCGATAAAAGCTCCGGTAAAAACAGTTATTATCGCGGCAATAAATCCTATCATGATGGAGACTCTGGCCCCGTACACTACCTGGCTCCAGACATCCTTTCCCATATCGTCGGTACCAAGCCAGAACTCCGAGGACGGTTTTACCAGGATGTTTTCTACCTCCCCGCTTACATACGGGTTTACCGTCCACAGATAGGGAGCAAAAATTGCCATAAACAGAAACACGATGATGATGACAAGACCGATTATACCCATACGATGACTGAGAAGAAGCTGGAGGAACTCTTTCCATTTCTTTTTCTGCATATCCATGGTTTTCTACTCCCCTCCTACTCTGATACGCGGGTCTACCAGGCCGTAGATCAGGTCGATGACAAAATTCGAAAGTACAATTGCCACACCGAATACCAGAAAGACCCCCTGCATCAAGGGATAATCCCGTTTCAGCACTGCCTCATAGATCAGGCTGCCTACTCCCGGCCAGGAAAAAACCGTTTCCGCCTCTATAATGCCGGCTACTGCAAACCCGAGGTTGACCCCGGTGATAGTAATGACCGGAAGGAGGGCGTTTCTCAGCGCATGCCGCTTTCGGATAAGCCGCTCCCTCAAGCCCTTGGCCCGGGCGGTGAGGATATAATCCTGCCCTAAGACATCGAGCATGGAGCTCCTGGTAAGGAGCACGTATTCCCCCATATACCACAAAATGATCGAAAAGGCGGGCAAGATAAGATGCCAGAGAACATCGAGCATGCTCCTTAAACCGGTAAAGCCCGAGGCGGCGGTACGTATCCCTCCAAGTGGGAAGATGGCCAGTATATAAGAGAAGACCATCATAAGAACAATACCCATGGCAAAGGTAGGAATCGAGTAAAGAGTAAGAGAGACGGACATGATAACGGAATCCGTACGTGTGCCGCTCTTCCAACCCGCTAAAGCGCCCAAGAATGTACCGATGAGAACAGCCAGAGTCAGGGCCGTAAGTACGAGAAGAAGTGTTTGGGGAATCCGCGAGGCAATTACATCGACTACCGGCCGTTTCTGCCAGAAGGAGATACCAAGGTCTCCCTTAAAAAGGTTTCCCATGTAGGACACATACTGCTCCCACATGTTCCCATCCAGACCGAACTTCTCGATCTGCTGCTGCAGCTGTTCCGCCGATACCCTGGGGTCCTTGAACATCAGCCTGATCGGATCACCGGGGGCCATCCGGAAGATGGCAAAGTTGGCTGTAACAATGGCAAAGAGAGTAATAATCGAAGCTATGATCTTGCGTATCAGAAAATTCCGCACTGCTTATCTTCCCCCTTTTTCTAAAGCTTCCGCTCATCCACCTGCCGTTGGAACAGGGACCTTAGAAAAAACCCGGCGGCGGAATGCCGCCGGGAACGTTGTATGTTAATTCTGTTTTTGCTTATTCGACGGGACGTGCCTTGATATACGACCAAGGGTTGACCCAGTTCGAAATGCCCATGGCCTGTACATAGCCGGTCACATTGTCCGTTCTCACGGGGTCGATAGCCTGGGGTCGTACCATAAATCCATAGGGAAGGTCCTCGGCGAGGATCCGCTGCATGGCATAGACATGCTCCTTCCGTTCTTCCAGCGTTGCCGCCTGCAGCATAGCTTCCAGATGGGCGTCGAACTCGTCGCTGTTGTAATAGGCGCTGTTCCAGCCTTCTCCGCCGCTCTCGTAGCCCCGGGCGAACTCCCATACCCAGTCGGCGTAGGGGCCCGGTTCCTCATCGATGATGGAAAATACATACTGGTCCGATTTCGGGTCGTAGATGTAGTCCAACAAGGTGCCTTGGTCCATGGTAGTAACATTCACCTTAATACCGATCTTATTCAGGTCTTCGGCAATCAGCCGCATTGTTTTGATCATGTATTGTTTCTGGGAATTGATCGGTCCGTCGAATTCCAGGTCTTCCCCAGTTTCCGGGTCGTTGAGAATACCGTTGCCGTCGGTGTCGGTATAACCGGCGTCTGCCAGAATCTGTTTTGCCTTATCCACATCATATTCGTAACGCTTTATATCGGGGTTGAACTCGTCCATTTCGGGATACACGAAACCGTACACCCGCTCTGCAAATCCGAGGTATACCATGTCGGTAATCTTCTGCTTGTCTATTGCGTACATAATGGCCTGTCGGACCGCCAGGTCCTGGATAGGCGTGTCGTTATGCAGGTTGAAGGTGATCCAGGGAATCTGGATACCGCCGGTAGAGAGGATTTCGATATTCTCCTCGCCCTCGAACTGCTTGGCCGATACCGGGTCGACTCCCGCATAGCCGATCATGTCGATCTGCCCCGTTTTAAGGGCCATGTTTCTTGCATCTTCACTGCCGAACATCTGGAAGACCACTTCATCCACGTAGGGGCCATCCCCCCACCACTCTTCGTTTGCCTCGAACCAAACGTATTCACCTTCCTTGAACTCCTTCAGCTTAAAGGGGCCGGAGCCGATGGCTTCTTCGTTGTCAAAGGATGTAATATTGTCTTTGACCGGTTCGAAGATATGCTTGGGTACCACGGGGGTCCAGAATCCCGGAGGATACTTGCCGCCGGCGCCGCCGTGAGGGTTCTCCAGCGTGATCTCGACTGTATATTTGTCGATAATTTTTACATCAGACGTCATTACTTCTTCGTACTCCCAGACCGGGTCTGAATGAACGAAGTGTTCGAACATAAACTTGACATCCTCGGCGGTGACTTCTTCGCCGTCATGAAACTTTACCCCTTCGCGCAGGTAGTATGTCCATGTTTGATTGTCCTCGGTTTCCCAGCTGGTGGCCAGGGCGGGGATTGCTTCGTAGTCCGGGGCTGGGCCGAGCATCCAGAGCTGGTCGTACACCAAGGGCCAGAACATAACACCCATCTCCCCGTACTGCCATTCGTCGGTGGGGATCAGGTTTTCCAGAGATTCGTCCTGGGTAAAGCCCGCGGTCAATCGGACAAGTTCCTCCTCTTCGGCGGCCCCGTCTCCTTTTTCCTGTTCTCCTCCCGCATACACAGACATCGAAACTGCGACAAGGAGCGTCAGAACTAACGCTAAGCCTCGACGCACTCCATGTTTGGTTGTTCTCATACGTTTACCTCCTAAAGATTATATATTTTTTTATATTACTCCGGTCTTTCATCTCTCTAACCTGATAGTGACAGGTCGGTATTATTTAATTATAGTATATCCGGATAATTGTTCAACCTTGACAACTCCCCTCTGCACGGTTATAACTTGACCTATGCTTGCGTATCTTAACTATCCCGATTGGATAAAACCCGAAATTATCCCCGGATTGCCTCTCCGCTGGTACGGATTGATGTATCTGGTGGCTTTCGGTGTCGCCTATCTGCTTTTTCGCGTTCAGATAAAGCAGAGAAAGCTCGATGTGGACCCGGATGATATTCTCAACTTCTTCTTCTGGGGCATTATCGGGCTTCTCATCGGGGCGCGGCTTTTTGCTACCCTCCTCTTCGATCCGACACACACATATTTGAGAAAACCGTGGCTTATCTTCTGGCCGTTTACAGACGGATTTCAATTCGTGGGGCTCCAGGGGATGAACTATTACGGGGGTCTAGTAGGAGCGCTTGTAGCCGTATTTATTTATACCAAAAAGAAAAACATCAGTCTTCTGGATTGGGGAGATATGCTGGCCGCAGGAATCCCGCTCGGGTACACGTTCGGACGTCTCGGCAACTTTATAAACGCCGAACTCTTCGGCCGGGTTACGACGGCCCCTTGGGGTATTATCTTTCCGCAGGCCAGGCGGTTTTCCGCCTCAGAAGAGTGGGTGCAGGAAACGGCGGCCCAAATCGGAATGGACATTCCTTCTGCCGGATTAGTCAACCTTCCCCGGCATCCCACCCAGCTGTACGAGGCGTTTTTCGAAGGAATCGTGCTGTGGGCGATTATCTGGTTTTTCTTCCGGAAGCGGAAGCCGTTCAACGGTTTCGTCATCGGTGTCTACGTTATCGGGTACGGCATCATGCGTTTTGTTATTGATTATTTCAGACTGCCCATTTCAGCAAATGATTTTTTTCTGAAACTATCACCAATTGAAAATCCCACCTATCTGTTCCTCACACCGCTCAATTTTATCAATAGTCAATTGTATTCGATGCTGATGATCGTGGGGGGAGTCCTGTTTTTGTTCATTGCCAGGTCATATTCTCAGCCTACTGCAAAGAATAAAAAGGTGTCGGCGAGGAAACTCCGAAAAAAAATTGACGGGAAAAATTGACGGGAAAAAATGACCTTCAATTACCGGCTATTTGTAAAGCAGCTTTTTTTTTCGGTTTTCAAGACCAGAAATACAAATGCCAGGCTTACTCCTAAGCGGTTACGGATTTTAGCGTTATTTTCTGTACTTTTTCCCTTTTTCTGGAGTTTCGGGATGTTCTGTTTGCTGCTCGACCACCTCTTGTTTGGTAGTTTCCGCAGGCAGGAGATAAAAAAGCCGGTATTCATCGTTGGCAACTTCCGAAGCGGTTCCACACTGCTCCACCGTCTGCTCTCGCGGGACAGCTACAACTTCATCACCATCAAGAGCTGGGAAATCTATGCCGCCCCGTCTATTTCACAACGAAAATTTTTCCGAGGATTGAAACTGTTCGAGCGTCTTTTCGGATCGCCCTTTCTAAACCGGCTCAAATCGTGGGAAGAGCGGGAATTAAAGCAGATCAAAATACACCGCACCGGTATTTGGGAGCCGGAAGAGGACGAAGGTCTTTTTTTGTATATCTGGTACAGTCTTTTTGTTTGGTTTTTCTTCCCCGATGCTCTCGAATCCGCCCGGATACACCATTTCGACGAAGCGTATTCCGGGCCTGTAAAACGGCGTTTTATGCGGTTTTACCGGGCCTGCATCAAGCGGCACCTCTATGCTCACCTGCCCTCGAAGGCGCGTCCTCCGAAGCGGCGTCCCTCGAAGCTCTACCTTACCAAAAATCCTTCGCTTACCGGTAGGGTAGACGCCCTGCTCACCCACTTCCCCGATGCAAAAATAATCTATCTGGTAC
>CAZKZZ010000087.1:9459-14855 GCA_964557375.1 uncultured Spirochaetales bacterium
AGGGTAGACGCCCTGCTCACCCACTTCCCCGATGCAAAAATAATCTATCTGGTACGGAATCCGCTCGATACGGTCTCCTCCCAGATGGGCTGGTTCTCTTTTACCTGGCATTACTTTGCGGACCCGGTAGAACGGTATCCGTTTCAGAAACTGCTCCTCGACATGGCCCATCACTGGTACCATTACCCCCCGCAACGGCTGGAGCAGGAACCTGAAGAGCGTTATGCAATTGTTACCTTTGATCAGCTTACGCAGAACTTGGAGAAGGTCGTAACTGATCTCTATCGCCGTTTTGACTTGGAAATGACTGATTCATTCCGCTCGGTCCTCCATGAAGCAGGAGAACATTCCAGGGCGTATTCCAGTAAGCACAGCCACGCATTGCAGTATGCCGGCCTCGACCCGGAGCGTATTATCGAAGAGTTCGAAGATATTTTTGACCGATATGGATTTATGAAAGATATCCGTTAATCCCAATACATCTCCAGATGATTACTCAAAGCATCAAAAACAGCTTTTCGCTCTCCTCTATTATCAATGGTCCCGTGCCGGTCTGACAACCGTTTTTTGGGAATTGTGGTAATTTGATGGACAAGTGCGATGGTTTCAGAGGGAAGACCCGTACTGCTTGCTTTTATCAACGCTTCGTGAGGATAAATTCGCCGCCCCTCTTTTCTCGGGATAAGAGGAACAGCGGATCAATCGCAGCTTCAGAGACCTGCTTCTGTATCTGCTGCCTGCGGATAGCAGTGAGTTTTTCCCGAAGGGCGGCCTCGACAAAAGCGCTCATAGACTCATATTAATATCATACTTAGTGTCAAATATGTTTTTTCGTCGAGTTTTCCTATCGAGTTTTCCCATCGAGTATTTTTGACAAGTTTGTATACGGGTCGCACATCAGACTAATTTGTTTTGGCATAAACGGAAAACTGGTCTATAATGGATAGATGGAAAAATATGAAATAACAACCGGTGTGTATTGGGTCCATATCCCGGAAGTAAACTTACGGATTCTTTGCGGCTGTCCGGCCGATGTGGTCAAGCATTGTATGAAGCGGGGGTTCATCATTACCAGGGAGAAGGACGATGTATCCTTCGAGACCGGGCCTAATGCGATCCTGCTCTCCGATACGGCTGTACAAAACGGGTACTTCTCGAATTTAGCGGAGTTTCCCGTTTTGCAGATGTTCTATCGGCAGGGGATGCTCATCCCCGGGCACCCGAACAATACCGGGGAAAAACCGCTACTCATCGGGCTCCAGGACCAGGTCAATTCTCAGATGAACTACATCTACCGCGGTAATTACGGGCTTGTGTCCAAAGAGGAGATTATGGAGGCGGGCGTCCCCGATGCGGAAGCGGAAGAGATGATGCGGCTCAAGCTCCGTTTTGCGTATGACAATATCAGGACGATCGAAGAGCTCATCGAGCCGAAAATCATCGACCGCGAGATTGTCGAGCTTACTTCCGGGGTGTACATCCATCGTACCGGGCTCAACCGGTATAAGTTTATCTTCGGGGATGAAACGGTGTCCGTAGATTTGAACCTCGGCAAGCATGAGGGGTACCATCCGCCGTATAATCTCGGTTTTCATCAGGCGAAACGGCACTACTTTTCCATACTGCATGTGGGAGAGGGTGACGGATGGGACATCGGGCGGCCCTGTATGGGGAGCATCCTCCAGTTCCAGGGGAAGGTGTATTTGGTAGATGCAGGGCCGGGTATCATGGATACGCTTGTCTCTCTCGGTATCTGTATCGATGAGATCGAAGGGATTTTTCACACCCATGCCCATGATGATCATTTTGCAGGTCTTCCCAGTCTTATTCGGGGGGGCCGCAGGCTCAAATACTTTGCAACTCCTCTGGTAAGGCATTCGGTTACGAAAAAGATCTCTGCCCTCCTGTCTATGGATGAAGAGCGGTTCGGCGACTTTTTCGAGATTCATGACCTCGAGTTCGACATCTGGAACGATATCGAAGGCCTGGAAGTAAAACCGGTGTTTTCTCCCCATCCGGTAGAAACGAGCATCATGTTCTTCCGCACCTATTGGGAGGGAGGCATAAAAAGTTACGCGCATCTTGCCGATATCGCGGCATTCGATGTACTCGAGGGGATGGTAACGGATGATCCCCAAAAAAGCGGCATAACCAGAGAGAAACTCGATACCGTAAAGGAACAGTATAGTGAACCTGCCTCCATCAAAAAAATAGACATCGGCGGGGGGTATATCCACGGGAAAGCTGTCGATTTCGAAGAAGACAGTTCGGGAAGACTCCTGTTAAGTCACACTTCTCGAGATCTCACCATGGCGGAGAAGGAGATCGGGTCGAATGCGACGTTCGGGATGCAGGATGTACTCATACAGGGACAGCAGGATTATTCGATGTCCGATGCGTTCCACCACCTCGAGAGTTATTTCCCGATGGTTTCAAAAGAGGGCCTCAAGGTGCTTACGAACTTCGCGGTCATCACTGTCAATGTTGGAACGATCCTCGTCAAACAAGGTGACCCGATCGACCATATTTATCTGGTAGTAAACGGTGTTGTTTCGGTAATCGATTCGAAAAAGGAAATCGATACGGTCATCTCTCCGGGCCACCTTATCGGCGAAATCGGAGGAATAATCGGAGAGAATGCGCCTGCCACATATAGAGCTGCGAGTTATATCCGGGTGGTGAAAATACCTGTCGATGTGTATCGGTGGTTTGTAGAGAAGTTCGATCTCTTCGATGAGATCAGGCGGATGGCCCAGAATCGTAGTTTTTTCCGGGAAACCTGGCTGTTAGGCGAATCGATCCCTTCCAATATACAGAACCGGCTGGCCCAGGTTACCGAGACCGTCTCCTGGGATAAAGGGGAAGAGGTCTCTCTCCCGGGGAGTGAAAAACTATTCATCATAAAATCCGGAAGTGGAAGACTGTACTCTCATCAGCACATGACGGTAGACCACCTCGAGCGTACTGATTTCTTTGGAGAAGATACCATCATAACCGGAACGGCGGGGATGTTTACCTTTAGACCGACCGAACCGGTGGAAGCTGTCGTAATCCCCGCTAAAGATATCAAAGAAATACCGGTCGTGCTCTGGAAACTGTTCGAGACGTTTGAACGGCGGATAAAGTTGTTCAAGACCCATTTCGATATATGCTGGTACGATACCTACAAAATAGGAATAGAAGATATCGACGGAGAGCACAAACAGCTCTTTGAACAGCTTTCAGATGTTTACGCCGTAAAAAAGGAAAACGGATTTACGAAACAGTATACGGAAAAACTCGAAGGGTATATTAAATCTTTGAAGCAGCATCTGCGCCACGAGGAAACGCTTATGAGCGAATACGAATACTCTCGGTTACCTGTCCAGCAGAATGCTCATGCTGTCGTCCTCGAGATGATTGCAGCTTTCAACAAAAAAAAGAAACACACCATAGATGATCAAAACCAATTTCTCGAAGAATTAAAGGAGTGGCTTCTCTATCATACTCTCATTGAGGATAGAAAGTATTCCCAATTCTTTCATGAGCACGGGGCCTGAGATGCCTGTAAAACCGAAAGTTGTTTTTAGTGCCTGTCTGGGGTTTGAAAGCTGCCGGTATAACGGACAGACGATCAATGCTCCGTTTGTTTCCAAATTAGCCGGGGTTGTCGATGCCGTCACTGTGTGCCCTGAACGGGACATCCATCTCGGTATTCCCCGGGACCCGCTGCGGCTTGTAACCGGAGAAAAGACGGTCCATCTCTATCAGCCTGCTACCGGACGGGATGTTACCGAGCAGATACAGAACTTCACTGCATCTTTTTTGGACGGGTTTTCCGAGGACGGAGTTGACGGGTTCGTGTTAAAAACCCGCTCACCTTCCTGCGGAATCGGGGATGTAAAAATCTATCACAGTTTCAAACCCGAGGCGGGCGCTGCCCGCGGTGCAGGACTCTTCGGCGGTGAAGTAAAAAACCGATTCTCGGGCGCTGCAATCGAAGATGAAGGCAGGCTCAATAACTTTACTCTCCGGGAGCATTTTTTGATAAAATTGTACGCTGCGGCTGCATTCAGGCAGGCAGGGCGGGCCGGGACGATAAACGGATTACTCGATTTCCACACCAATAATAAACTCCTCTTTATGGCGTATAACCAGGAAGTAATGCGGGAGATGGGCCGCATTCTCGCATCCTACGATAAAAAGAACCTCGACTCGGTGGGGGACCGGTATTCGCAGAAATTCGAAGAGATGTTTCAGGAGCCGTACCGGTATACTGCCATGATCAATGTACTCCTCCACGGATTTGGAGGTCTTTCTCAGCACCTTTCTAAGGAAGAGGTGCAGTTTTTTCTCAACACGATTGAAGAGTACAGGGATGAGCGGGTCCCCTTGAGCGTTCCGCTCCATCTGCTGAAATCCTGGGCGATCCGGCATCAAAACGATTACCTTCTCAACCAGTCGTTCATTGCCCCCTACCCGCGAGATTTGACCGAGATATCTGATTCGGGGAAAGGCCGTAATCTGTAACCATTGCGGGCAGGGAAGTAAAATATGGTAGAAAAAGAGCGGATAAGAGAGCTGACCCCCCGGATGACCCCGCGGACCGGGGATCCCGGAAATGCCGCCTCCGGCGCTACCAGCTACGTCCTGTACTGGATGCAGGCTTCCCAACGGGCGGAATACAATCACGCCCTGGAGTTCGCTGTAGAGAGAGCAAATGAACTGGACCTTCCTCTCCTCGTCTGTTTCGGGATTACGTACGGCTACCCCGAGGCGAATCTCAGACACTACACCTTTATGCTGGAAGGACTCGCAGAGACATCGGCAGCACTGCAGAAACGAGGTATACCGTTCGTTGTCCTGGAAGCGGGTCGCGAAGCGAGCCGCGAAGCTGACGGAGAGAGCGGACCGTGGCAGGTCGCCGCTGAGCTCGGAAAGCGGGCCGCCCTGATCGTCACCGACCGGGGGTATCTCCGGCACCAGCGGAGGTGGCGGGACGAGCTGGCCCGGATGGCCGCAGTTCCCGTATTCGAAGTAGAAACGGACGCCGTGGTCCCTGTAGAAACTGTCTCGAATAAACGGGAGTACGCAGCCAGGACCATCCGGCCCAAGCTCAACAAGCTTCTCGACAGGTTCCGCTCCCTGCCCGGACAAGTCGAGCTCGAGCATACGCTCGCGGATGTCTCCAGCGATGTCCCCGGCGGCATCGACCTTTCAGCCGCTGATATCGCCTCACTCCTGTCGGGAAAAGTAGATGAAACAGTTAGGCCGGTAACCGAATACATCCGGGGAGGCACGGAAGAGGCGAAAAAGCGGCTCAGGCAGTTTATCGAGTACAAGCTGCCGTATTATCATACACAGCGTAACAACCCGGGGCTGGAAATCCAGTCGGGGTTGAGCCCCTACCTTCACTT
>CAZKZZ010000088.1:0-14826 GCA_964557375.1 uncultured Spirochaetales bacterium
GCATACCATCACCTATATGAGGGACGAGTTCTTCGAACCTTCGATTGCCAATCGGAAACTGCGCGATACCTCCACACCGGCGGACAAAGCGGAGACCAAAGCAGCTGAAGTTGTGCGTAACATGCGGGAGAAGCCGGCGGAAAGCGTTTTGCCCGCGGAAACCCGCGCGCGTGCTCTGGAGATGTTTCCTGATATAATTGGAGACGGTTCGTAATGGAAAATCAGAGACAAGGAGTGCTCGTAAAGCCGGAGAATCGGTATACTGAGCGGCAGGTAGCCCTGATCGACAGCCTCTCCCGGGAGATCCTCGAAGAGACTGGAATCGTAAGCTTCAATGAGCGGGCCACTGAGCTTTTCAAACAAGCGGGCTGCCGCATAGATGGGCAGCGGGTGTTCATTCCTTCAAAACTGATAGACCGGGCCTTCGAGACCGCACCATCGGTTGTAACCCTCGGAGCGCGCGACCCTCATAATCGGCTTATCCTCGACGCCGCCGAGCCGAGAGTGCGCTTCGGTACCGGTTCGGAGACGAACCGCTGGCTCGATATAAAATTCGAAGAGGGAAGACCGACTTTCACATCACTTCCCGGGTCAATGGAACTGTTAGGACGCGCCGCCCATCTCGCGGAAAACCTCGAACATCTCGATTTCTTTATCCGGTGTGTAAATATACAGGACAGAGAAATAACTCCGGAGAATAAAGATGTAAATATGTTTTTCCAGGCCCTTCACCACACGTCGAAGCACGTCCAGGCCGGTCTTACCTCTCTCGGGGCACTCGATGATGTTGTTTCAATGGCTGAGATGATCGCGGGGGGCGGGGATGATTTTTCTAAGAACCCGGTCCTCTCGTTTATTACCTGCCTTATAAAAAGCCCGCTTCAGCTCGTCGAAGATACCGGTGATAAGTTTATCGAAATTACGAAGCGGAGGATCCCTTTAGTGATCTCGAGCTCTCCCATGGGCGGAGCAACGGCCCCGTTCTCAGAACCGGGGATCGTCGCCCAGATAAATGCCGAACTGCTTGCAGGAATTACCTTAAACCAGATTATTTCTCCGGGGGCTCCCGTTCTCTACGGAGCGGTGCCGGTGCGGGTACGGCTGGACAATCTAAACGATATGTATGCCGCCCCGGAGTATATTCACTACAACCTCGGGTGCGCGCAGATGGCCCGTCATTACGGCATCCCCTGTTACTCCGCAATGGGAGTAGCGGATGCCGATACACCGGGTATACAGGCGACGGCGGAGAAGCTGGCCACAGTGAGTGCCATCTCGCGGGGAGGAGCACAGTATATTCACTACGCGTTCGGGCTCCTCGAGAGGACAAACACATTCTGCCCGGAGCAGGCCGTACTCGATGACGCGCATATCGGACTGATCAAACGGTCTCTGTGGAGTGCGGATTTCGATGAGACCGATACACAGGCCATGAAAAAAGAAATCAGGGAAGTTATGCAGTCCGACCATAAAACATTCATCTATTCACTGCCGATACCTACCGAGGAAGATGTGTATATCCGGTATCCGCTGGAAAGCAGCGGGGCGGATGCTCTCTACACCGCACATACCCGCGTTGCAGAAATTAATCGATGTGTACCGAACCATCTTCCTCCTGAAATTGAAAAACAACTGCGGACAACAATCCCGGGGATACTATAAACAAATGAGGAAAAGGAGAGACTTGACCGGCGGACAGTACCAGCCCCTTACACCCAAAGAGATACATCGGCTGCACGAGGCGGCTCTGACCATTCTCGAAGGGACCGGGTTCGGTTTTGACGAGGCACTCGATCCTCTCATAACTGATCTAGAACAAGGCAGTGTAAAGATCGATTGGAAGAAACGGTGTATCTATTTTCCGCGGGAGTTCATTACGGCCCACATTGCCGAAGCACCGAACACGGTCGTTCTCTACAGCAGAGACGGCAGAAACGACCTGCTGCTCGAGGGCAATAATGTATATTTCGGCACGGGAGGCGCTGCAATCAACGTGTTGGATATAGAGACGGGGCTCCTTCGGGAAACCACTCTCAAAGATCTCTATTTGATCGGAAGGCTTGCAGACAATCTCGACCATATCCACTTTTTTCACCGTCCATGCATTCCGCGTGACATCCCTGTCGAATCTTTCGACGTTAATGTCTATTACGCCTGCTTCAAAGCAACGACAAAACACGTTATGGCAAGTGCGGAAGACGCAGCCGGACTCGAAGAGGTCATCAAGCTGGCTCAACTTATAGCAGGGGACAGGGAAAGTCTTAAAAACAGACCGTTTTTTTCTCTTGTTACCTCTTTTGCGATAAGCCCATTGAAGTTCAATGCCCATACCGTTCCCATCATGCTTGCCGCATGTAAACAGAATGTCCCGGTAACCCTCTCCAGTGCCCCCATGGGGGGTATGACTTCCCCAATTACCATGGCCGGGACATTGGCCCAGCTGCACGCGGAAGAGCTCGCAGGTATTGCTGTTTGTCAATTCTTTTTTCCCGGGGCCCCGGTGCTCTACGGGGGAATACCGGGAGTATCTGAGATGCGGTCTATGCGGTATATGGGCGGAGCAATCGAGTCGGGGATGATGAATAGCGCTATTCACCAATTATCACAGCATATCGGCATTCCCTCTTACAATACGAGCGGCCTGACCGACTCCAAACTGCCCGATATACAGGCGGGTTGGGAGAAAGCACTCTCTTCACTGCTCGTCTCTATGGCCGGAGCAAATTACATCCACCATTCCGCGGGAATGCTCGAATCGATGCTGACCGTCGCGTATGAACAATACGTATTGGACAATGAAATAAACGCTCTATGTGCGAAAGTTTTGCAGGGAATAATCGTGGATGATGAACATCTTGCTCTCGATATCATCGACCAGGTAGGACCCGGCGGGAATTTCATGACAGCACAGCATACGCTTGATTATATGTATACCGAAATTCTAAACCGTTACGGAATAAGTGACCGCAGTGAAAGGAACACCTGGGTAAAGGAGGGGGGCAGAGACGCCCGGGACCGGGCGCATGAGATGACCCGCCGTCTTTTAGAAGCGGAAGGGCGAAAATCCTGTATCGACCCTAAAGTCGATGAACAGATTAGGCAGCGGTTTCGAATATATTTAGAAGAATGAGTCTCATCAAAGTATGGAGATGATCACCTGATGTGCGGTATTGTAGGATACTTCGGTCTCTCACCCCGGGGAATCAATGCCATCGTAACCGGGATGAGTGCTATAAAATACCGGGCACCTGACAGTACGGGCATTGGCTGGTTTGGTGATGATAATGAGCCGATCCGGGTAAGACGGTGCATCGGACCGATCGATAATCTTATAGAGCCTCTCCTTCAAAACGTGAACCGGAGTACGAGTTACGAACTGCTGCGCGCTCTCTGTACGGATTCAGGAGACAAGGCTGCACCAGAGTTCGGCCAGCATCAGCTCCTTCTTCGGGAAGGGTTCCCTTCTGAATCAATCCGGTCTGTTTCAATCACGTATGAAGATCTGCTTCTAAGCGGCCCGGATAATTCTGCAGCGATTACCCCCGGTACGGCCGGTATTCCCAACCGGGAGCTGTCGTTCTCCGTCCCGTCAGCAGAGAAGCTTGCAGAGGTTCTCTACACCTTTGAGAACCGTTACGATCTTCCTCCAACCGTTCTTTTCATTATGCTGAAGAGCGCATTAAAAAGCCGGCTCTCGGCTCATCCCCCTTCAGAATCTCCTGAAAACGGGAGTAGAGAAAGTACGGAAACCATACTAGGTGAGCTGGAAAATCAAATAAATATGATTCAAACCAGGGAGCACAGCGATGTCGATCAGAGGCAGGGCTGGGACAATCCTGCAGCCTACCAAGCCCTCTGGGACAAGGTAAAAGATATTGCTATCGAGCTCCCTCAATATTATGACCGGGATGCCGTACGAACTGTTTTCTCCTTAATCGATACCTCCCTGCTCTCACATCTCCCTTTTAAACCGTATGTACGGGAAGAGGTAGAAGCTCTTTTCCGCTCCACCCTCTCTGAGCACTGGGAACTCGGTCCGGTCAATTGGCTCGATTGTCTCAAATTGGAAAAAGAATTGAACGTCTACGGAAGGGCGGCTGCAGCCGCAATCATGTACATCAGAAAAGAGGGGGGATATGACGAGGGAGGCGGAGCGACACTGCCGCCTGAAATCACAGAAACGGTTATACAGTTCTTTTCGTCTCCGGCGCTCGCCCACGGCAGATGGGCTATTCAATCTCCTGTAACAATCGAGAATGCGCATCCTTTCTTTGACGCGGAAAAAAAACGGATGCTCGCTCTGAACGGACAATTCAATGTGAGAATAGAGGCGGAACTAAAGAAATATCTCGAAATTTGCGGCTATCCATTCCGAAGCAGCAACTCTTCCGAATATGTTGCCCTGCTCTGGGGCCACTATTTTGATATTCTTTCCCAAGATAAAGCGAAAATGGAGAGGACCCAGTCCCATGTTAACGCCGGGCTCGAAAAATATGCGGTCGGCAGTCAAAGCATCGACTACACCATCTACAATACCATTAAAGGAAAAACGGAACAGCAGATCGACGAAATTGCCTTTATCCAGGCGGCACGGAGCATTTGTTCGCTGGGGGGGCAGATCGCCGTAGCCGGAATCAGCCTTCATTCTCCCCGCTCCATGTATGTGGCAAGTCACAACCGGCCGGTATACATCACCCGGCCCAAACGGGGCAATGATGTGATGGTGGTCTCCGATCTAAACGCTGCACTCGGGCTTTTTACTCAAGAGACTATTCAAAGCACAAGAGAACAGGTCAATCACATCACTCAGCTTTACAGAAAAAAAATACATGAGCACGTTTCAAACAAGGGCAGTAAAAAGGAACTCGGAATAATAAAACAGGATTTTCAGCGGGAAAAAATGAAACTGCTCGACTGTTTTACCATCCGCGTTCTCCCGTTGGAGGGAGAAGAGCTCTTTGCCCGTATCAGCAATACAATGACCGACGGAAGGGTAAGCAAAAAAATCGAAATAACCAATTTTGCGGGAGAGGCAGTCTCCGATATAGAGGAGTTCGAAACAATCCTCGACCCCACGGAAGAAAAGAACAAGGTGTATTCCAGTTTTTATGAAACCCATCTTCAGGAAATACCGGACAGGCTTCGTGATATGATCCAGACCTACTTGCCCGAAGACGAGCGTATTCCTCTTCTCACGTTCAGACATAAATTCATATTTCATCGATTCGGAACAAAACTCGAACGGTGCAGGAGAATCGTGCTCATGGGCATGGGCTCATCTTATCATGTCGGGCTCATGACAAAACAGCTTCTCCATCACCTGGTACCCGAAAAAACAATTATCACATGCAGACCGATTGATATTATAGCAATCGAAAAGCACATCAATCCGGAAACGGATTTAGTGATTATGCTCAGCTGGTCGGGAACGACGGCAGATATGGTCGAAACTGCCAAACAGTTCGTCCGAAACAAAGTGGCGGTCATTGCTGTTACTAATAAGCCTTTCTCAGATTTAGGACTTGCAGCATGGAGAAGCGGCGGAATCATCAACGTCTATACCGGTGAAGAGTTGACCTCCTCAGCGGTCAAGAGCCCGCTCAGTATGATGTATGCAATTCTTCTGTTCGGTTTGTGGTACTCGGGAAAAGCGGGAAAGAGGCGTATCTGTGAAAAATATATAAAACTTCTCGAGAAAATTCCGGCCGCTATAGAAGGAATTCTAAACAATTATACGAACACAGATTTATCTTTCTTTTTTCCGTGTCCACCCGGAACATGTTCGCGGCTTATTGTCATCGATGATCTAATCATCAGGAACACCGGCTATGAAGCGGCCTTGAAGCTCGAAGAGAACAGCGGCCATCTGGTGGCAAAGACAATTGACTATACCCAATTGTACTGTCTCGACGCGGACTGTTTCAAAGAAGCCCACCATATAATCGTTGGGGCCACCTGTTTGGAGCGGACCGATGAGGCGATTGACTGTATGAAGTTTCTCTATCTGCTCGATGTCCCTTTTACTGCATGTACAGTGAAACAAAAAAGAATCGATGAAATTTCATACTACAGCAGAAACCGCATGCTTCTCGTACCCGGTCTCGAAAAACCGCTCCAGCCGTTTGCCGATCTTATTCTCTACTACATTTATACGTATCACTATGCTCTTACCACAGGGAAGAGTGTTCCCGGGTTTCCGCGCAACAGAGCGAAGTCTGTTACAACGTCGAGAAGCAGAACAGTAAGATTCACCACGCCGCAGGCCGAACTCGCGGCAATCAGCCGCTTTGCGGAAGAACTTTATACCGAGTCTCCTGCACTCCCCGAGAAGGAAACCTATTGGGAACATCATGCCGAGCTGAAGTGGGAGAAGGAAGTATACCATTCGGCAGGTTTGATCGCTGAACTTCTCTCGAAAGAATCCCCTTTAGAGAAACTTGTTACTCCGGACCGGTTTGACACAGAAAGAGCGGCATCTGCAATAATCGACCATCTCGAAGAAGAAGGCGAGCTCATCATTTTCCCGTTCGACAGACAGGCCCGTGCAGCGGCTGAAGATTTTATTACCGTTTGGAGATATTTAGGCAGAGGACAACTGCGGATCGAGGACCGTATTGACTCTATTAAGCGGGTGGACCGGGAAACGCCGATAATACTGCTTGCATCCCGGCAGCCCGGTTCCGAATTTCTATCACAGTTATTTTCGGTCCTTTCGCATCCCGCCCTCTGGATTGGGCCGCCCCCAGGACCGAATAGCAAGGACGTATTCTCGGACCTGCTCGGCGTTTTAACTTTCAATAAAGAATTCTCTTGTGCGGCCCATCTGCACCTCTATTCCGTACTTACAACGGTTTTTCTACACTTATTGGAAAGTGTAAACCCGAAACGGGCAGACCCGGTGCTGAAGCTTATAAAACAGGTTAAACCCGCTTTGACTGGAACGCTTCTCAATTCCGAGGCCCTCTTCGATGAGGTGCTCAAAGCCGCGCTGCATACCGCAAACTACGAAACCGCCCATTGCGTCAGTCCCTTTTCCGGTACTGCCGCGGAATGGGAACAGAAAACCGAATACGGGGGCAAGCTGCATCTGGCCGGACACTCCTATGGAGAAAGCGGACACGGACCGCTGGCTACGATCGACTCCGATATAAAAAATAAGTTCATTCTTATCGAAGATCGGGACAGAATGGCGGAACTCTACGGAGAAAGCGAGGTCGTCCGGTGGGAGAAAACGTACAACTCCGGAAGCCGGTTCACCGCTTTTACCGAATTCGCGGGTGCGGCGGAAAATAAGAACGGCAAAAAGCCCTTTTTTGCGGAAGGATATTGGTTTTTACCGGAACTCAGGCCCGATTACCCCTACAAACTGGATAACCTTATCATTCTCGATGCTGCAAGCAACAGATACACCGACCAGGCACTCGACGAGTTCGGATCCTTTAAAGCAAGGTACGCAAGAATGGTGATTATCACCCAAAAGTTCTTTATCAGGTCCCAGGAGAGAATTACCGATAGCTCCGCAACCGATGAAGAGTTATACGATTATCCGGGAGCAGATGTTATTCACCTTCCTTCCTTACAAAGCAAACAAGGAGAAGAACTTCCCATTCCCGATCTGTATCTGCCGTTCGTTCATACCTTGCTAGCAACAAGATTTGCCGCAGCCACCTCACGGAGGCAGTCCGTAGCCCGTTATTCGGAACAAAACATCGACACAATTTTTAACCGGGCATTCGGGGTACTCGGCGAATCAATGCGCGGACTCGATATTGATCTGCGCGGATTGACTCGAGTAACCATAGCCGCACTCAAAAGTCTCGCACCTTTTATAGAGAGTGTAGCCGGTGCGGGCTGTTACGATGTTGTCCGCATAGAAAAGGAAGAACAGCTTCTCGAATTGTCCGGCAGCGATGATCATGCCAGAACGGACAAACTGATAGACCACTTTAGGCTCTTACAAGAGCAGCGAAAACCGTTTTTCATGCTGAAACCGGTTAAAGAATCGTTTAACGGAATTGCAGTAGAAGCTTCCGAAGAGCTGTTTGAAGGAAGCTGGGACCAGTGGTTCGAAGGATTCGGCAATTCTTGGCAGACGCTGGCTTTTGGGAATGTCGGAATTATCGAAAGCAGAACGGGTGTCCCCCTCATCGAGCTGCCGATAAAAGAGTCGAAGAGCGGGGGCAAGAACAGTACAGGAGAACCCAGCCACGGCAGACTGTATCACTTCTACGTCCATTATCAGGAGTGGGATTATACCCAATCGTTTGAAGGACAGATCATGCCGACATTGGACGCAATGCAGAAAGGGTTTCTCACTCAACAACTGGAAAGTTCAGGATATATCACCCTGGTGAACTGCTTCAATGAATTAATGCTGCCTCATCACATCGTATGGGAAGATTGGCTGATCGGATTGGTAAACCGGGAACTCCTGTTTCGCAAGGACAACCAGCAGTTGGGGGCATTGATTGCAGAGAGAACGGAGCAGGTTTTGCAGAAGAGGTTTATTCATATCACGCAGAGCCGGCTCTACGATCTGAAAGAGCAGTTTTTCTCGGTCTGGCCGGTATTAGAAAAATACTCTCCGAAAAGTGATGAAGCTCGATGGGAGCTGATTTTGTCGCTGCTTACGGAACAACGTACTACGGAACAACATACGTAAACTTACCTTTTGATAACCGGACCGGGACCCAGATCTCTTTCATCTCCGCGGTGATCTCTCCGGCCGCATTTACATCCGCAACAGCTCGTTCACCCTGAAATTCATTTTTCATCACCCAGATAATTATGGTGTGCTCTCCCGGCCCGAGTTCCTCCATCCGGCTGCTGTACTCATCTTCGGTAATCCAAATTTGTATCTGGTCCCAAGAAGGCTCGGGAGGTTCTTTAAAAAACGTCCTTCCCTTAAGCTTCCCGTCTATCCAGATTTCGTGCCAGAAGTTCTCGCCCTCAATCGGTCCTATCGGCCCCGGCAAGTAGCAGCGGGCGTACACCGGCTCCGGATAGACGAATCTTTCTTTCAGATCGTATTCGTCTTCCCGGCCGAGCTGGATCGGTTCGGCTGCAAAAATACAGTTGGCATATCCCTCCGGATGTATCGTGCGGTAGGGGCTGCCATCCAGGTCCGCGGAGGCTTGTGCCGCATCTGAAGACACATCAGGGGCCGCGGGGGCGCGTGCCGCATCTGAAGACACATCAGGGGCCGCAGAGGCTTGTACCATCTCTGAACCTTCATCCGGGTCTGGTTGGACTTGTGTTGTTCCGGCAGAGGAAGGCGGCGGGGCCTTAGTCGTGGATGGGGATGGGGCCGGTTGCGGGGTTGAGGTTAGCTGCGGAGTTGAGGCCGGGGCAGGCTGCTCTGCAAAAACCGGATCATCCTCTAAGGGGCCAAGGCTCGACCGCACCCATAAATCCCTGATATTGTTGGCCCGAATTACCCGGTTGTCCAGTAGAGTATCGAGCGCGGTCTGTGCCCGCATCTCTTCGAGAAAAGAGTTCCGGTAGAGGACCCGGGTAAACCAGCGTCCCCGGACCCGTACGTTTTCGGTAATCGTTTCTACCCCGGAAGCGGCCAGCTCCAGCTGGTACTGAGCGGCATTGGCCGGAACCGTGAAGGAACCGAGACAGATGTAATGAAGCGTTCCAAAGGATTTTTCACCACTTGTTTGTTTTGTTTCACCGAATGTATAAGCAGCGGAAAACAGCAATACGAAAACGGTAATAATTACAACAACGGGACCTATGCCCCTCTCTACTTGTTTCACGCAGCGCCTCCTTACCAATAACAATAGTCCGTTTTTGGCCCGTTGTCAAAACGACGAATCCCCCGGCGCGTAATTTCTTCCGTCAAACCTTTCCCAATAAGAAATATACCGTTATAGTAGGTAAATTATGCTTTCAGTATCCATTATTATACCTGTTGCAGCCGTTTTATTCCTGTCCAGCCTTACGAGAGCGACATTCGGATTCGGAGATGCTCTTTTCGCGCTGCCGCTTCTCAGTGCAGTGATCGGAGTCAGGGCCGCGGCACCTCTCGTACTGCTTATCGGGTTCTCACTCAGTATAATGATGCTTATCCGGTACTGGAAATTTTTAAAAATTGCAAATATTTGGCGGATTTTAATTGCCGCCGTATGCGGAATTCCCGTGGGAATATTCCTGCTCAAAGGCATCGATGAATCCATTATGAAACTCGTTCTTTCTTTTTTGACGATCGGTTTCTCTGTGTACAATCTTTTCAATCCTGACATTCGCCGTGCTAAGCATGTCCCTGTTGTTCATTACAGCCTGGGATTTGTATCAGGCGTTTTCGGGGGTGCCTACAACATCCCCGGCCCTCCTCTTGTCATGCTCAGCGCTCTCTCCGGATGGCCGCCTGACATATTCCGGGTAAACCTCCAATCTATATTTCTCATAATCTCGCCGATCGTCATTTTCGGACACACAGTCTCAGGCTTACTGACCCTCGAGGTCGCTTTACTGGCCTTGATCTCTTTTCCTTTTGCTTTCGGGGCGTTTTTTCTCGGGAAATTTATTGCATCAAAATTATCACCTGAGAGATTTTACTCTTTCGTATATATACTCATCTTATTAGTCGGAGGATTTCTCCTCATTCGGACACTGGTCACATGGTAAGCAGAGGTCCCGGTTCGCTTTTCTCCCGAAGGCTTCAGGGCGTGAGTTTAAAATGAGTTGACTTTTTAAGCTTATTTGTGGTAAAATGTGACTAAATATGACTATTTATACTGATAAATAGTCTGCAAGGAAGGACCTTAATGCCGGAAAAGAAGAAAATCTTACTCGATACTCATTTTAGACGAACGCAGGATATCTTCTCGGAAGAAGATTGGAAACGTCTTCATGATTTAGCTGATGTGGAGTGGGGTAAAAATGATCCAATTCCTGCCGCTGAGGCGGAAAGAGTACAAAACGAACTGTACGCTATAATCAGCGGCGGATGGCGTTATGGTGATGTCGACAAATTCGAAAACCTTCATGCAGTAATGGACGTCGGCGGGCGGCATCCCGGACCGGAAGAACTCGATTATCCGTATTGTTTCTCCCACGGGATACGGGTCCTGACCATCTCGCCCGTTTTCGGACCGATGGTCGCAGAAATGGCGCTCGGCATGGCATTAAGCGCTTCGAGAGAAATCGCAGAAGGCGACAGGCTTTTCCGGAAGGGGGAGGAGATCTACTTGCGGTTCGGTAACCAAACCACCTTTACACTGTACAATCAACAGGTCGGATTTATCGGATTCGGTGCATTAGCAAGGAGTCTCAAGGAACTGCTCGCTCCGTTTCACTGCCCAATTCAGGTGTATGATCCATGGCTGCCCGAGTCGTATCTGCTGCGTTACGGTGTTACCCCGGTTGATCTGGACACACTTCTTACTACATCCCGTGTTGTTTTTGTCCTCGCCATCCCCACAGAGGAAAACAAGCATATGCTCAATGGGGAAAACCTCTCTCTTCTCCCCGACGGGGCCGTTCTGGTTCTCATAAGCCGGGCGCATCTCGTTGATTTCGACGCACTGACAAAAGAAGTAAAAACGAACAGAATTAAAGCTGCAATCGACGTATTCCCTGAAGAGCCGCTTCAGAAAAACCATCCCATAAGGCAAGCAGAAAAAGCGGTCCTCTCCGCTCATCGCGCCGGATCAGTATTGCAGGATTTGAAACTTATCGGCAATATGGTCGTGAATGACTTAGAAACGATGCTTGCAGGACTTCCCCCCACGGAGATGCTCCGGGCGGAGCCTGAGTTCATAAAGCATTTAACGAAAAAATGGTAGGCAATACTGCGGATGCTTAAAAGCGATGAGCTCACCTCTTTATTAAATAAACTGCCCCGACTGAGTTTCGGAATTATCGGAGATTTTTGTCTCGACACCTATTTTTTTATCGACCCGAGTGTTTCGGAAGTATCCGTTGAAACCGGACTTTCGACCCTTCCTGTGGAGAGAACAAAGTATTCTCTCGGAGGGGCCGGTAATGTTGCAAAAAATATTGCAGACCTCGGCGGAGGTGAAATCCAGTGTTTCGGGGTCATCGGGAACGACCCTTTCAGCCCGGTCATGACCGACCTTCTTACAAAATCAGGAATGGACAGCAGTCACCTGCAGGTCCAGCAGCAGCATTGGCATACCCATGTATACACAAAGATAATAAAAGAGAAAAAAGAGCTGCCTAGAATCGATTTCGGCAATGTGAATGAACTCTCCGGTCAGACTGCACAGCAGCTCCTCGAAGATTTGGAAAACTCGGTCCCGGCCCTCGACATTCTCATCATCAATCAGCAGGTCCTCAAGGGGGTCCATACACAGCAGTTCAGGAAGAACCTGGTAGCTCTATTGGACCGATATCCGAAGCTGACCGTTATTACGGACAGCAGATCGTTCAGCGATGATTTTTCGGGAACAATCCGCAAAATCAACGACAGGGAAGCAGCATACTTATGCGATGGAACTGAAACCGAAAACGATACCCCAATCGACCTCGCCCGCGCGGGCCGGTATGCCGAAACGCTCTTTACACGGTGGCGAAAACCTGTTTTTATCACCCGGGGAGACCGGGGTTGTCTTGTCTGTGATGAAGCGGGCATAGAACAGATTCCGGGAATCATGGTGCTGACGGAGACAGACACGGTCGGAGCCGGCGACAGTATGCTTGCCGGTATTGCAGCAGCTCTCGCTGCCGGAGCGGAAAACAGGACGGCTGCTGAATTAGGGAACCTGACAGCGGGAGTGACCGTAACAAAACTCAACGAAACAGGGTCCGCCTCTCCTTCAGAAATCGTAGATCTCAATACAACCGGATATCACAGGTATAATCCGGAATTGGCTTCGATGATTCATAAGGCGGAGTATCACCGCAATACGGACATAGAGATTGTAACCTCGCTCCCCGAAAAACCGGCTTTTACCCATGTCATTTTTGATCACGACGGCACCATTTCCACCTTGAGACAGGGATGGGAAGAGGTGATGGAACCGATGATGGTTTCTGCAATACTCGGCGGTTCGGCGGAGGATGTGAGTGAAGAAGAATACGGGAACATACGGGAGACGGTAAAACGTTATATCGACCTTACCACAGGGGTTCAGACCCTGGTCCAAATGAAGGGTCTAACGGATATGGTGCGAAAGTTCGGCTATGTACCGGAAAAGGAAGTACGTGATGAACACGGGTACAAAGCGGTTTATAACGAAGCCCTTATGAAAAACGTCGATGAGCGGATCGACCGCTTTCTGCGAGGAGAACGCTCTTTAAGCGATTATGTAATCAAGAACAGCGTAGAATTCCTCCGCAGCCTGGCGGACAAAGGGGTGCACCTTTACCTGGCAAGCGGAACGGACGAAGCTGACGTTAAACGGGAGGCGGAAATCCTGGGATATGGCGAGTTCTTCGAAGACCGTATATACGGGGCGACTGCAGACATCAATTATAATCCGAAGAAAAAAGTTATCCGGACAATAATCGAAGATATCAAAACAGGCGGAAACGCAACTATTATTACGTTCGGCGACGGGCCTGTTGAAATTCAGGAAACAATTAAAGCGGGTGGGCTCGGTGTGGGAGTGGCGAGTAACGAGGTCCGCCGTTTCGGGCTGGAAGCGCGTAAACGCACGAGACTGATAGAAGCGGGTGCAGATATAATAATACCTGATTTCTCCCAGCTGAACAATATAATCACGGTACTGTTCGGAGAAATATAATGCCCTTTCCTCACTTCGACAGAAACAGGTTGAGACTCAAACCGCTTGCAGAGAGAAAAAACCGTGTTTTTATCGAGCATGATCATGTAGATACCGGCTCGCGGCCGGGCACTATTTCTCCGCACAATGCAGAACGCATAAAAATAATGGCAGACGAGATCCGGAAATCGAAACTGGAGAAGAGAAGTGTGATCATGACTTTCGGGGCCCACTGCATAAAAAACGGTCTTGCCCCGGTGCTTATCGAACTGATTAAAGAAGGATGGATAACACACCTTGCCACCAACGGTGCAGGAATTATCCATGATTGGGAATTTGCCTACCTCGGTGAAAGTTCTGAAAACGTACAGGAGAATGTGGCTGCAGGTCAATTCGGCTTGTGGGAAGAGACCGGTTTTTATATAAACCTGGCCCTTGCCGTGGGAGCATACAACGGTCTCGGTTACGGAGAAGCTGTGGGGTATATGGTTTATAACGACGGCGTTACCGTCCCCGATAAGAACGAGCTGCTCAAAGCGATTGGTCATGCGGAAGAACACCCGGTGAGAGCTGCTGCAGCAGCCGATCTCTTGGATATTATTTCCAGGAAGTTGATTGAACCGGGTTTCATAAAGGTAGAACATAGATACAAGCGGTTCGGCCTCCAGTCATGCGCGTATAAACTGAATCTCCCCTACACCGCTCATCCCATGTTCGGTCATGATATCATATACATGCACCCCTTAAACCACGGAGCGGCATTGGGCAGGACCGCGGAGCGGGATTTTCTCTCTTTTGCTGAGAGTGTTCAAAACATAGAAGGGGGCGTCTATCTGTCTGTGGGTTCCGCGGTGATGTCTCCGATGATTTTCGAGAAATCTTATTCCATGGCCCAGAATATTCATCTACAGAAAGGAAGGGCAATTGGTGATTATAAAATATTCGTAATCGATTTGAATGAAGCCAATTGGGACTGGAACCGGGGTGAACCGCCGGAGAGCAACCCCGCCTACTACGTCAGGTTTCTCAAGAGCTTCAGCCGAATGGGAGGCGACATGACCTATCTTCAAATGGATAACAGGGATTTTCTCCTCGCACTCTATAACGCATTGAATACGTGATTTTTTAT
>CAZKZZ010000089.1:0-14797 GCA_964557375.1 uncultured Spirochaetales bacterium
GGAAGTGTTCCGGAAGCGATCATAGCGTTTCTCGAATCAAACGATTATGAGACACCGGAGAACATTATTTCACAGGCTGCACAACTGCTTCCTGAGCAGTTTCGGAACATCATTGCAGAGTTTAAAAACCGATACGATACGGGAGGGGTGCAGATATGAATCTATCAGACCGATTTTCGAGTCAGGTACTAAAAATAGAGAAGAAAAACCGAAACTTAGGAGAGAAAGAATCAACCGAAGCGCTCAAACAAACCTTTTTCTCCCACATCAAATCACTGCCGGAAGAATTGAAGTACGATTTCTTCGAATATTTCTACGACCAATTCGAAAGGGAAGAGAATCCGAAATACGGATTTTATGAGTTTTCATCCAAGTTGAGATCGATCATCGAATTATTCAACTTCGAGTTCGACCCGAAAGAAGACAACTATATCATGAATGAAGATTGGGATTTTATAAAAGAGACCGTATCCGATTATGCTCTAGATCTCGATGATCAGACACTCACCTATATCATGCGGTTTGTAGTAGAAAAGGGCCGATTCGACGAGTAATGAGAAACTGGCCGTTCTAATCCAGCATTTCCAGGAAACCCTCTATGCGAGTACTGAGTTGTCCCGCAAAGGATGAGTTGCTGTCAACGAGGTCGGTCTCGATACGGAGAAACGGCTTGTTTAGCCTTCCCTGAATCGCGTGGATCGGCCCGTCCGCCTGTCTGCAGCCCCAATGGGAGCTGAAAATCACCCCGTCTATACCGTATTCCTCGATAAGCTGATTCAGATGATTAACTCTGGTTTCAGCAGAGGCCATAATCGGCCAGGAAACCGCCCGTTTTGCAATACTTTCGAACGGGTAATTCCAATCGAGCTCGGGCCAGGTGATATGTGTATACTCTTCCATTGCAATGATAACATTTTGTTTAAACACTTTTTCAAAAACAGGATGGTTATACAGCGGAAGCAGATGCATCAGTAAAAGCCGTTTTTTGTCCGAAGGGATCGGTTTTCCCTTTGAGAGCAGCTCTTTTTTTAACGTTTTTAACACCGATATCGCGGTCTTTGTACCCATGGATGTTGCAATAAGAGCGATAAGCCACACCAGATCATTTACTCCGGGAAGATACCTGCTCTTTCGAAGATCATTTATTTCTAAAAGCCGCTTTCGCGCCTCCTCACTTAATACTACAGCTCTTTTCAGCTTATCCAGCGGTCTCCTGACACCGAGCTCCGAAGCCATCCCCATATAACAGGTCTCAATCTGTCTTGCCAGATAGGAGACTGCACCTGCCTGCTCAGGGGCGGGAAAATCCAGGAAATAAAAAGAAGTATCGGTCATTTCAGTAAAGTGCTGGATTGCCCGAAGGTTCCCGTCACACAATGCGGAAGCTGCCACCGCGAAACGGGGAGAAGCGACCCCTCCTTCGAGCGCAAACGCGAGATGCATTTTATGGAAGGTACAGAGGCTTTCGGGCAGTCCGGCCTGGGAGACCGCGTGGAGAAATCGATTGGTCATCCCCAGAGAACCGAGTACACCCCCCAGGCTCTCGATCATCAGCGGCCGTATCCCTAATGCAGCGAAAATCTCACTGGGTACGAGCAGTGTCATGATCGCGGAATGGTTGGGACGGAAAAAAGCGTTAAAAAACCCGCTGTATACGGCATTGTTCTGTTTGCGTACATACCGATAGTTGTTCTTCTGAAACCACAATACCGGTTTATAGAGTAAAACCCCCAATGCGGCCTTCGCCGGGGTGAGGTTCGATTCCGCCAGTTTATGAAGTAATTTTATCAACTGTCCAGCACCTTATCTTTACCGATAAGCGCGGCGCCCCGCGCCCCGACTAATTGGGGGACTTCCGGGACCTCTATGGTAACACCGAGATGTTTCTCCATACTTCTCACCAAGCCGGGATTGAGAGCCCCGCCGCCGGTCATAATAACCGGTTCGATAAGACCGACTCTCCGTACCATTCCGCTGATCCTCCGGGTAATGGCCGTGAAAACCCCGCGGGCAATATCCGCGGCCGGGACCCCTTTTGCAATAAGCGAGACCACCTCGGACTCCGCAAATACAGTACACACACTGGAGATCGCAGCTATTTCACCATCCTGAAGACCGTAACGGTTTACCTCGGCCAAATCCATACCGAGGGCCCCGGCCATAACATCGAGAAAACGACCTGTCCCGGCTGCACACTTATCATTCATTTGAAAACTGCTCACCTTTCCCTCTTCATCGATCCGGATAACTTTGGAATCCTGCCCTCCTATATCGATTACAAACCGGACGTTCGGCCGTACATGTACCGCCCCTTTTGCGTGGCAGGTAATCTCGGTTACCGTTCCGTTTGCGAATGTAATCGCCTCTCTTCCGTATCCGGTTGCCATGATATAAGCAGCCTCGTCTTTGCCGCATTGGGCCTTTTCGAGCATATCTTGAAACAGAATATAGGCGGTCTTTTCCGCTCCTGGTCCGGTCTTTTTTATCCCGGAGGCAATACTGTTTCCATCGCTGTCGATTAAAATGCCGTCTACGGTAGCTGAACCGATATCGATACCGCAGAACAAAGAGCCGTTTTTTTTGTTCATAATTCGTCTCTCCCGCTGCTTTTGGAGTTTCTCCGACAACACTTCATAAAACGCCTGTACTCTGGTAGAGACTTGGCCTTCGATTTGGGCGGACCCGTCCGATTCTATCTGAATGAGCCCTTCGCGGTCCACCCCGCCTAATAATCTCGAATAATCGAACCCATGGAGATCGCAGAACGGCATCCGGAAATGAATAATCCCTTTGATCTCTTTTTCTATATATTTAGCGATAATGGTATCGACAAACTCATGTCTGTCGGCCATTCTCGGACAGGATATCTTGGTAAGATAGCGGACTGCAAGTTCTTCGAAAGGGTCATCTCTTCGGTCCAGGAGCGGGCCGGCCGGGTCCCACCGGTTGTAGAGACAGGAATCGTAGAGGGCTATCGTAAATCCCGCTTTTTCTATGAGAGCAAGGTGCAGATTACCCGGAATCGGAGAGCCGAGTACGGCAATAGGAATGCCTGCCCGCTGTGTCTTATTCTCGCCCTCCCCTTCGCGCTTCTCGTTTTCCAACTCCTCGAGCGCGTCTGCCGGGTCCATCTCGTACAAACGTTCTTTAAGAGCAACAAAATAACTCTCTCTCGGATGTTTTACAGAACGGTAAAGCCGAAGAAAGGAGTCACGCAATGCATCATACTGTTCAATTGCTTCCCGAACTTTCACCTCTTCCGTTTTTTCGTCTCTCACTCGACCTGTTATCGTCCGGTAGAACTCCCGCAACTGCCCGGCAAAATAGGCAACGGAGTTTTCGCCTGCTATGCGCGGCGGAGAAAGGAAAAAAGGTCTGCACCCACGGTCCCCTGATTCGAGAGAAAGCACGTGGAAGAGACTCTTCATCGCGTCACACGAATCGGTCAAAACAATACCAGCACACCGGTCGTCGCTCTTCCGCCAGATATCGAGTATAGAGTGCACATATGGACAAAGATTTCCCGAAAGCATCGAATCGGTATGGAGGCAAAGATCGGTTCTTCCGATTATCCGTTTCGGTAAATAACCGGCCGCGTATATAACTTCGACCGGAACATAGGAGCATGTATACCCAAACGTCGGCCGTATATTATTTTCATTTTTCTTCATATCGCGTTCACACCCGGGTGAAACCAAAGTGTAATCCACATAAAGATAGTAATCAATGACTGACTTCTATAAAAATGTGTCCAGCTCGAGAAGGCTTTCAGAATTCTCATCCCAATAGGTGATCGAAAAATTCCCGGCTGCAACATCCGCGTTGAGCTCGGTAAACCATTTTTCTTTTTTCCACGAAATTCGAAGCTTTTGGTCCGGAGTGTCGTGTATGGTAATGGACCCGTCGAACGCGGGATACCTGTTTCTAAACGACATCAGAGTGAACAGGTCTTTTACCACTTCTCGTTCGAGCTGGTTTTCGATCTCCTCGAGCGTATAAGAGTGGCGGTTTATATCCCTTCCAATCTTTGTCTTTTCTACCAGCTCAACATCGTTCTCTCCTGCAAGAAGACCGACATAGTACACCTGCGGAATACCGGGAGCAAAAAACTGTATAGCACGGGCGAGTAGATACCTTCTATCATTATTTCCCAATGCGGAATAGTAGGTGCAGTTGATTTGGTAGACATCCAGATTGTTGTACTGAGCAGTATTATACCGCCTCTTTAGGTTCGCACCGTGTTCGAACAGGTTGTTTTTCGTCCGCTCGATTTCTTCTCCCGTCATGAGATCGACCACATCTACCACCCCGATACCGTCATGCGTGTCGAGCGTTGTTATTTGTTTACGCGGACACATCGACAACCAACGTTTGAGATTTCCGGTTCTCCCTTCGTAGAGTGCCTGAAGGGTGAGCATAGGTAAAGCAAAATCATATACCCAGAACCCTCTTTCAGCCAATTTCATCTGGTACGAGTAATGTTCGTGTACCTCCGGGAGAAGCTCGACCTCATAGGGAGCAACAACGGAACGGATAAAATCGAGAACTTCCCACACATCCGGTTCAATAAAAAAACAGTTGGTACCGGCTCTCTTTGTAGCATAGGCAAACGCATCGAGGCGGACCATCTTTGCCCCCTGATCACAGAGAAAGGCAAGAAAATCCGAAAACAGGGAACGTGTTTTCTTCGATGCAATATCAAAATCTATCTGTTCCTGGTCGAACGTACACCAGATTTTTTCCACACTTCCGTCATGAAATTGTGCTTCAATATAGGGGGGCCGCGGTTTACGAGTGTATATTTTCTCGAGGTCCTCTTTTGTCGGGGCCCCGCCGGGCCAGAAATCTTTGTACCGAATAAACAAATCGGCATATTCGCTGCTGTCTTTGTTTCGGATGAAATCCTGAAAATATTCGGACTGCCGCGAGATATGGTTGACCATAAAATCACAGGTCAGTTCGAACGACCCGGCGATACGGGTAATGTCCTCCCAACTGCCGAATTGTTTTTCAACTTCGTAATATGTTAACGGGGCGAACCCTCTGTCTGCTGAGGAGGGATAGAACGGGAGGATATGTATGCCGGTGACTGCCCGCGAAAACTTATTCGTAAGCACGTGGAATAAGGTCTGCAGATCTCCGCCGAGGCTGTCCGGATATGTTATAAGCTGGCAGCAGTTTTTGATACCCATCACCAAGGTTGTAACAGATAATATCAAAAGTTAAAAGTTACACGCCAAAAGAACATTGACCCGCCCGGGTCGTTACCCTACAATCGGACTATGAATGAAAAACGGGCCTTGAGAAAACAGATCATAGCAAAGCTCAATGAAATGAGCCATGAAGAGTTCCGAGCCAAAAGCGAACAGGTCGCACACCATCTCAAACATACCGCTCCTTGGAAACATGCAGAGTGTATACTCTGTTTTATTGCCATGCCGGGGGAAATAGAGACCGAAACCATTATCCGGAACGCATTCGAGGAGGGTAAAACTGTGGGGGTGCCGAGAATGCGCGGTGATGAAATGGATTTTCTTGCTATCACTACTCTCGATGAACCGTGGGAAATGCATTCTTTCGGGATACAAGAACCGCCGTCACACTATCCGATAATCGATCCGGTCGGCTGGCCTAAGGGGAAACTACTCGCGGTAACACCCGGCCTTGCCTTTGACAGAGACGGCGGCCGGCTCGGAAGAGGCGGGGGATTTTATGACAAGTATTTCAGTAAATATGAAGAGCATATCATTGCTCTGGGGATCTGCTTCGGTGTGCAGGTGGTCGAACAAGTGCCTGTAGAGCACCACGATTGCATGATTGCGGGTGTCGTCACTGAGGCGGGATTTCTCCCTTCTGCCTGTTGTCCCCCTGAACTATTAGATACATAGATTGATTGTTTCGACACCACAACAGTAGTATATTTACATTAAAGGAAATACAAACGGAGCACATGTATGGATGAAATAAAATCTGCTTTCGAAATCGCGATGGAGCGGACCGAAAATGTAAAGAGTGATAAATCCCTTTTAGAAGCCCATGATTACAAGGAAAAAGGGAAAAGAATTGCCTCTGCATACCTCAATGAACCGGGAAAAAAAGAGACCGAAATCAGTAAGAACCTAAAAGAGTTTTCAGGCAAACAAAAGGAGTGGGTGCGGGAAGGGATTTTCGAGACCCTGCTCAATAATGTTGTTCTGCCTATAGACGCAGTAGATGAAGACCGGGCCCGTACAATTGAAAAGGGGATGCAGGTCCTGCTTTCGGACAAACGGTTTGTCTCTTCGATTTTTCAACAGATTCTGCAATTTTTCAATCAATACGTCCAAACAAAAGAGCAGATCCGAGAGCAGCTCGAGTCCCAATTTTCGCAAAAATTACAGCAGAAAGAGCAGGAGCTTTCCGGTCGTTTGGGCACCGACGTCCATCTCGACCCGGAACAGGACCCGGAGTTTGCCGCCTATTTCAAACAGCACGTCTCTCAACTCAATGCACAGTATCAAGAGGCTCTCGATCAGGGCAAAGAGGAGCTTCGGAAACTATTCCAACAGACGCGATAGCCGGTCCTTGCCGATACTAACTCGTTACCCTTCCTCGCCGGGTCCTTGGGTGGATTCCCCGCCGGAAAATCCGCCGGATTCCCTCTGTAAACTCGAAGAGATCATATCGAGCCATTCATCGGGAAGGAGAGTAACAGGATGAATGAACCCGATTTGCCCCGCGTTTTTCTCAATAATGGTGGTAGGGAGCCCGATGAGCTCATAGCTGTCGTTTATGGCGGCACCTCCAGAGTTCCCCTGGGTAATCTGGCCGTCCGTCTTAAAGAGTGTGCCGAATGAGGTCTTCTCCAAACCGCTCAAGATTCCTCTGGTATAGGTAACCGAAGCGCGCGATCCGGTACCACCGATACCGGGGAAACCGATCAACCCGATCGGATCTCCTATATGCATCTCTTCCGGGGCACCCAACCGGAAATACGGAAACAGATACCCGTTCGGGATTTCCTGACTGTAAAAACTCTCGGTTATTTTCAATAAAGCAAGATCGGTTTCTTTCTCGTAGCCTACCACTTTTGAGCGGAACAGCTCCTCAGGCGGGTCCTCGTACGATATGTTGAATGCAACGACAGGTTCCTCCACCGGATTACCGGAATCATCCCTTACTACGTGCCAATTAGTGAGAATCAACCCGTCCGGGGAGACGAGACACCCCGAACCCGTCCCTGTCGTCCCCGCTATCTCCACTGTAGACATGAGAGCATTATTGATCTCGTCTTCAGGTACCGGTAGATCAGGCAGTTTCTCGAGGATGGAAGGAGGGTCCTTCGAAAAACCTGCAATAATCGCAAACTCGGCAGGTCTATTATCCGATAATTGATCGATTACGGTTATATAGTAATCCCCGTGAGAGAGGTACTGCCCATCACTATTCGAGATGATTATGTGCTCCCTCGATAAAAAAGATTCAGCCGTATAATCCGCATCCTCCCATGAATAGGGGAATCTGTCCTTTTTAATCAGTAAATCGAGATCGTTTATGGAATCAAAAAGGTCGATCCTGAGGGTTAGTGATTCAGGAGGTACAGTTATGCTGAATGTTTTAAACATCCCCTCTTCCGGGAGCAGGGTGGCATGTTCAGGGGATGCGGGAGAGAGCTCTTTCGAGACTTCATTGCGAAGCAGATCCACTTTAACAGAAAACGGGATGGAGAAAACCCGCTTTCCCTGAATGAGCGGAATATCTTTGCGCTGATAAGCAATATCAATATAGTAGAGCCCGGTCTTCAGCGGTACATCTGAAAAACGAGAAAGAAACAGCGTTTCGTTGAAATCGGGGGATGTACTCGAAAAATCCACATCATCATAATGTTGTATCTGCTCTTCGTGTTTGAGGAAAATATCGAGGTCGAGCGGAGAATTGAATATTTTGACCCACGCGCCCATCGTATTTTCAGGGATTTGCATGCAGACAGTGACATAATCGGTTTGGTCTTCGGTTATTTCAATTTTCTGGGTATAGAAAACACCGGGAATAAGCTCCTTGCATGTCCTGCCGCTCTCAGATTGGCTCCATCCGAATAGAACAGGAAGTATCAGGAGAAGTACCGAAACAGTACTTTTCATAGTTCGAGAAGGCCGCATACTGTTCATACTGGATAGTTTAACACAAAATCAATACTATATGTTATTGTAAAAATCGATTATTTTTTTTAAAGTCCAGTTCAATAAAAGGAGGGATCAATGGAAAAAGAGCGTACATTTGCAATGATTAAGCCCGGCGTTTTACAGAGGAGAATCTTTGGAGAGGTGATTACCCGGTTGGAACAGAAAGGATTCAACATAATCGCCATGAAAATGCTAGAAATCACCAAAGAACTCGCCGAGACCCACTACGGGGAGCACAAGGGGAAACCCTTTTACGAGCCGTTGGTCGAATATATGACCTCAGGCACTTCTGTGGCAATGGTTTTGGAGAGGGAGAACGCAATAGCGACGTTGAGGCAGATTTCGGGTGCTACGAACCCGGATGAGGCCACCCCGGGAACGATACGGGGCGATTACGCGGTCATTACCCGGCGGAATATTATCCATGCATCCGATTCTCCGGAAAGTGCTAAACGGGAAATCGAGCTCTTTTTTACAAAAGATGAAATATTTAGTTTCGAGGACGGCAATGACAAGTGGTATTAACGCCCGCTCCCGGTTACCTGTATGGAACATAGATTCCGTCTATACCGGGTTCGACAGCATTCCGTATGGTGAAGACAAAGAAAAATTAAAAACGAAGCTCTCGAAACTGCTAAAGTGGCTCGAGGCTCATGGTCCGGCCGCGATGGATGCCTCGGATTGGTTGATCGAATACTTAGAGCAGTACAATACCGTAACTGATCTCTATGAAAACCTCATTTCCTATGCGTATTGCCGGTATTCGACCGCCACTACAGACCCGGAAGCAGGAAGGGAGATAAATCTGCTCGAAGAGATCGCCCTCCCTTTCACCGACATTACCGTACTCTTCCGTAATAAACTCGCTGAAATACCGCAGATCGAGGAAGTTATCGCGGAAAGCGATACCCTCCGGGATTATCAGTATTTCTTTTTAGAAGAACTGAAACTCAAAGAAAAGCAGATGAGCCCGGCAGAGGAGAATCTTGCCTCCGACCTCTCCCGTGCAGGCGGAAACGCGTGGTCGAGACTCCAGGAAAGTGTCAGTTCCACCCTTACCACCGTTTGGGATGAAACCACTGCAGAGAAAAAAACGGCTGTTCAGTTACGGGAACTCGCCCACAGTGAAAACAGAGACATACGCCGTAAAGCATACACCCTCGAGCTCGCACTCTGGGAACAGGCAAAAATACCGCTTGCTGCAGCAATCAACGGGGTCAAGGGGTTTTCCGTCATTCTAAACAGAAGACGGACATACGCGTCTACATTAGAGCGTTCCGTTTTTCAATCACGAATTACGAAAAAGAGCCTCGATGCTCTTTTATCGGTTATGGAAAAATCCCTTCCCGTATTCAGAAGATACTTGGCTGCCAAAGCGAAACTGCTCGATATAGAAAAATTGGCCTTCTACGATCTGTTTGCTCCGGTTGTTTCCACGGAAGAGCAGTGGCCGTTTGAACGGGCCCACCGTTTTATTGTCGAAACCTTCTCCACGTTCTCCGACAAACTTGCATCGTTTGCCGACAGGGCATTCAAAAACGATTGGATCGACGCCCTGCCCCGCGAAGGTAAGGTAGGCGGTGCATACTGCATCAGCTTCCCTCTGCCTAAAGAAAGCAGAGTACTGTGCAACTACAACCACAACTTCTCTTCGGTCTCTACCGTAGCGCATGAGCTCGGACACGCGTATCACCATGAAGTGCTCAAAGATCATTCGGCGGTCCACCGTGATTATCCCATGACGTTAGCGGAAACCGCCTCAATTTTCTGCCAGAACCTCGTTATAGGAGAGATGCTCGAAAACGCCGCGGGACCATCGAGGCTCGGAATATTAGAAGAGTTTCTCCAGGAGGGAACACAGGTCATTGTGGATATCCTCTCCCGGTTTCTCTTCGAGCAGTCGCTTTTCAAAAAAAGAGAGCAGGCGGAGCTCTCCCCCGAGCAGCTGTGTGAACTGATGCTCGAGGCCCAGAAAAAAACCTACGGCGAGGGTCTCGATGAAAAGCAGCTCCATCCCTACATGTGGGCAGTAAAAAGCCACTACTACAGTCAGGACTTAGGATTCTACAACTTTCCCTACGCGTTCGGCATGCTCTTCGGGCTCGGCCTGTACCGCAAGTTTCAGCAGGAAGGGAAGGGGTTTATAGATACATACGATTCGATCCTCGAAAATACCGGAAAGACATCCGCAGTCGACATTACTCGCAAAGCAGGGTTCGATATCGAGACCGCGGAGTTCTGGCAGTCAGGTATAGATCTGTTCGCGGAACGGACAGCGGAATACGAGAAGTTGAGCTCAGCTACGTAATATTACCAGGCAATGCCTAATTTCACTTAATATCGCTCGAAGATGACCACAGATTGATGTTTCCCTCTTTGGCGTACTTGTCGATTTCAGCAAGCTCTTCATCGGAAAAGGTACGGTTCGAAAGGGCCGCAACATTTTCCTGGATTTGGGCCGGACTGCTCGCTCCTATCAGAACGGAAGCAACCTGGGGATGACGGAGGTTCCACATCAGGGCCATCTGGGCGAGGCTCTGTCCCCGTTTTTTAGCTATCTCATTGAGCGCCCTGATATTTTTCAGGTTCTCTTCGGTTAAAAAATCAGGTTTCAGGAAGGTCCCTTCTCTGCCTGCTCTGGAATCTTCCGGGATGCCGGAGAGGTATTTGTCTGTGAGCATCCCCTGGGCCAGCGGGGAGAAGGTAATGCAGCCGATCCCCTCTTCTTCGAGTGTTTTGAGCAGTTTATCTTCTATCCAGCGGTTGAGCATTGAGTACGAAGGCTGGTGGATGAGGCAATGAGTGCCCATATCACGCAATATACTCGACGCCTTTTTTGTCATATTTGCAGAATATGATGATATACCGGCGTACAGCGCTTTGCCCTGGCGGACCGCCTGTGCTAAGGCCTCCATCGTCTCTTCTAAGGGGGTATCCGGGTCGACCCGGTGCGAATAAAAAATGTCGACATACTCGAGCCCCATTCGCTGCAGGCTCTGATCGAGACTTGCCAAGAGGTATTTTTTCGATCCCCAATTACCGTAGGGGCCGGGCCACATAAGGTACCCGGCCTTCGTGGAGATGACAAGTTCGTCCCGGTAATTTCGAAGGTCCTGAGAGAGGATTTTCCCGAAATTTTCCTCGGCCGAGCCGGGCGGAGGGCCGTAATTGTTGGCCAGGTCGAAATGGGTAATGCCTAAGTCGAATGACCGGTGGACCATCTCCCTGGCATGTTCGAACACATCTACCCCCCCGAAATTGTGCCAGAGTCCTAACGTAATTGCCGGCAGTTTCAAGCCGCTTCTGCCGCAGCGGTTATATACCATCGTATCGTAGCGGGTCTCAATCGGTCTGTAGTCCATACATGCTCCTTTAGAATAAATTGTAAACTGCTTTGTTGCACATATCAAGGAACTCACTGCCGCTGTCCGCTTCGGCAATACTCGAGCCAATGATCTCTCCGGTCTCCACATTGATCAGCTTAATATTCAGGTAGTGCAGGTTCCCGACATAGTGAATACTGCCCATGACGATGATATCCGCACCGGAGAGTTTGCCGATCTCTACCGCGGTGCTTTCATCGGTTATGGCACTCGACTGTAATTTATGCTCTTCCATGATCTTTTCGATGTTCTGCCGGTCGACGACCCTCACCTTTCCGATATTTACGAACGCATTCTCTACGAATACGATCAGCCCGTTCGCCGTCTCCCGGTCGATCTGTTTTGTCCCGATGTTTATTCCCACAACCGCGAGCTTCTTGTCCTGGATCATGCCGAGCTTCTTATAGTACTCCGACTGGAACAAGTCTTTGTCCTGCTCTTCCCTGTCCTCTGAAGCGGCAGCAGTCTCCTTTTCTTCTCCCTGCGGTCTGTGCTCGCCGGAATCGTCCTCCCAGCGGGCGAGCTCGAGCCGTTCCCGAAAAGATGCAGTCGGCCCTTTCCTGGTGACTCCGGCAGGTATTCCCACCTCAACAGGTTCTACGAATCCGTCACGGTTGCGGTCCAGCTCCCGGTCGAGCCAAAAATCCGGGTCTGCCGGATGGGCCATCATAAAAAAGTGAGCGGAATCCTGCAGCTCGAACTCTTCCACCTCTCCGTTGCGGTTGTGATCAAAGAGTTCTATCAGATCCTCAGGAAGCCTTCGGCCTTCACGATCTCCGGCAAACACCCGTACCACCTGTTCAATTTCGTCCTCGGTGACGGTCCCGCTTCGGTCCCGGTCGAGAAGTTCATCGAGCGCGGTTTCCGTTGGATAAGGAGGCCGGGCCCGCTCTACGATCTCTTTCTTTCCCATTGCGTAGAGCTGTCTCGCTCTAGTAATTTCATAGAAATCGAGAAAACCGTTCTTGTTCTCATCGAGCTTGATACCCACAAAGGTTTCTACCGGATGTTCCCATGCCAATGCTTTGATGAGCATCTGCTGTTCTTTCTCATCAACCCGGCCGTCTCCGTTTCCGTCTGCGAGACTGTCGAGGGAGTTTGTCACCTCCCGGGGAACTTCCATGACAGTCTCGTCCCGAAACCGCTGGGTCCCCGCACCTATATAGAACCGCCACTTTGCCTCTATAAAATCCTCTTCGGTGAGCCTGCCGTCGCCGTTATCATCTAAAAACCGTTCAAACCCGTTTTCTACAGGCCGGGGCTCCCGCAAAGCAGGGTCCCCGAAGAGAAAATCAACAATCCGGCGCAGCTCATCTTCGGTTACCCGCTCATCCCGGTTGAGATCAAAATGATGAACGAGGGGCCCCGCATCGAATTGGGCAATGTAAAGCGGGTTTTCGATAAAAAGGGCCTGTCTGGCACGATCGACTTCACGCTCATCAACCCTACCGTCCCCGTTTATATCGAACAGCCTGTCCGCCGAAGTCTCTGCCCGGTGCGCTCCGGCGAGAAGCGGCATCAAGATCTCCTCGACTAAAACCGGAAACTCCTCCTCAGGCTGGAGAAATCCGTCCCCGTTTAGATCCGCGTCCGCCTGCAGTTTGCTCGAAATCTGCCGGCCCGGCTGTTCCATGATGATCTCCTGCCGGGAGATTTTCCACTCGCCGTCGTGCTTTTCGCAGAATATAAACTCCACTCCGAACTCATATTCGACTCTATACAGAATCCTGTCAGGATGAGGTTGCTCGTGAAACTGCGGCTCTGGGAGATCGATAGGGCCGGAGGTGAATGACTCGAAGAGCTGCCGCTGATGCTCTTTTATTGCTGCCGCGGTGAGAAAACTGTCCGAGCTGCCGTCTCGGTTTATAACATCGAGGCGGGCATCTTCCCAATAAAAGCTGATAAACCGCTCTAAATCGCGGTTCTCGATTGCTTCCTTCCACCGGTCCACGAGAGCTTCCGCCCCTTCGGCCGGTCCGCCCTTCCCGGCGGACACTTCCTTTCCACCGTCTTCCGTAACTTCCCCATCTTCCGGTTTATCGGTCTGCTCCGGTGCTGATGCGCAGGAACCGATCAATACACCAATTAGGATGACTGTTCCAAAAACGTAAAAAAACCGTCTCATTGATACAACCCTCCTTATAGCCGTCACGGTCGAAAGCTCATACGATTGTGACGGGCCCTTATCTATATCATAAGATAGATCACGGTCCGAACGCAATCAAAAAATGCAAGAGGGTAAAAGGGCCGTTATAATAGATGAGTTTAGCTAATCCTGATACACTCCTTTGAAGGTTGCGATATGGGAGATTTCTTATACTTCACAGGACTGCTCTACGGCTGTCTTCTTGCCGGGTGGCTTATACAGAAAAAGTACCCGAAGGCGGCCGGAGCAAGCAAGCCGCTTACCAAGATACTGCTCTTAGGGATAGAAAGCCCCTCGATCCTTCTCGTCTACTGGGGGATAAAGCGGAGTATGTTTCTCGGCAATATCCGTATCTCCTTAGCTCCGATACTGATCTCCCTGGTTATGGGGACAGTCGGTATCATCGTATCCGGAAAACTCCATCCGAACAGGAGGTTCCGGGGGGCTTTTACTATGGCTTCGATGGTGTCGAACAACGGCATGACCTTAGGCGGTTTTATCTGTCTTCTGCTCTTAGGCACCGAAGCCTTGAGACTGGCCCAGATGTACACCCTTTTTCTCCTCCCCTATGTGGTGACGGTCCTGTTTACCATTGCCCGCAGCATCAACCGGACAGCAAAAATCGGATTTATCGGCGGGGTAAAGGAGGCGCTTCGCGACCCCTTCATGCTTTTTCCGTTGCTGGCAATCTGTGTGGGGATCGGTCTGAGCATGGCTGAAGTTCCGTTTCCGGAAGGTTTTTCCACCCCGCTTCGGGTCCTCGTCTCTATGAGCGTGGGGGGCTATTCGGTCAGTTTCGGGTTGAGCCTCAATATCCGCAGTTTCCGAACCGACTTTAAGACCCTCGTCTCCATGGTACCGATCAAGTTCGTCCTCGGACCTCTTGCGGGATTGGGATTTGCTTTCCTGTTCGGGTTCACGCCGCAGGCCAATCCGCTCGCTTTCAAAGTGATCTTGATCCAGTCGATGATGCCCACCGCGATCCTCTCGGTCATCATCTCTAAGATCTACGATCTCGACGATCAAATCGCAATCAGTCTCTGGATTTTTACGACGATTTTATTGGCTGCGGTCTTCCCCGTGTTCAAACTCATCGCCGGGCTGCA
>CAZKZZ010000090.1:0-14490 GCA_964557375.1 uncultured Spirochaetales bacterium
TCATTTCGACACTTCAATTGACTTATCAAGAGAATATGTAAATAACGGTGCATTTCCAAAAACTGAGATAGAAGATGCTTTGCATATTGCCCTTGCAACGGTTAACGGTATTGATGCACTGGCTTCCTGGAATTTCAAACATATTGTTAGTATCAATCCTATTAAAAAGGTCCATGACATTAACCTAAAAAATGGTTATCGGATAATTGAAATTGGTTCGTTGGAACTGTTTGGAGGATCAAAATATGGGAACTTATCGTAATGATTATACAAAAGAAGAAGATTTTATGCTCTGGGAATTGCATGAAGTACGGCATGAACTTCAGCAAGAGTATAAGACAATGTCTCTAGATGAAATCAATGAACGTGCAAAAAAAATTCGTGAAGAAGCAGATAAAAGAAATAGAGAAAATATAAAATCTTAGAAATTGCTGAGTATCTAAAAGATATCCTATTTTGCTCGTGAACTTACAGTCAGCTTCGGCTGACTGTTTGGCAGAAACCTATCGTTTTCTGCAAGCCCAGTTCGTTTATCAAAAAAAACAGGGTGCCGCCCAGGAGGGCACCACCCTGTTTTGCTGCGAACTGGAGGAAGCTACGCTTCCCCAGCTTGAATCGATGGTTTTCTCTAGAAAACAGAATGCTGCGAACTGGACTTGAACCAGCACGGGATAAACTCCCACTAGCCCCTCAAGCTAGCGTGTCTACCAATTCCACCACCGCAGCACGTGATTCGGGGGCTGTTTCGGTTTACCATGTCGACAGCTAATCAGTCGGCCCGGAAAGCGCCCCAAAATCTTGTTGTGAAAATGTATTAAATTTCTGCTTATTGGTCAATAGTTCGGCGGTTGTAAACTCATCCGGTTTCTGCTACAAGGGAGAGTATATGAAAGGCTGTCGGTGGGTGCGTTTTTTGCTTATCGGGACTCTTCTGGTTTTAGGGGCGGGGTCATTACTCTCCGCACTCGATTTCGGGCTGATGAGTGAACTGACCGAAGAAGAGCAGGCACGGCTTAAAAACGGGGAGATGGTTTATAAAGAGCAGCCGGTGGGAGAATCTCCCTGGCCCGAGCGGCATATGTATTCCATAATCCATGCTCGGCCGATCGAGGCGACTGCCATTTTCGCCGATTATGAGTACCAGCCTGAATATGTCCCTTCGATAAACCGTACCGAGATACTAAAGAAAAAATCTCCTACCCATCTGGTCATTGAGTTCGAACTGGATATGCCCTTTCCCCTGCCGAAAGAGATCGTTATAAATGAGCATTCACTTACAACCTATGGAGACGAGGATAATCCGACCTTTTTTGCACTATGGGAGCAGCTCGAGGGAAAATCTGCGAAGGTCAGCCGGGGATCGGCCCACTTCGAACCGTATTCACCGGAACCGGAGAGCAGACTGCTTACGATTATGAAGTACTCCTCCTACGTGTATCCGAAGTCCATTTTTGCGGAACTCGAGTTCGTACAGGAGAAGGCAAAAAACGACCTTATCGAATCGACAAAAGAGATCGTACATCACATCGAGTACGTAAAAGAATCGAAACCCGAGTTCCTCGAAAAAGAGGTTGAAAAACTACAGGCCGCCCTTCACGGCAGCTAGAGAAGCAGTCCTTCGAGTTCCTCTACCATAGCTGCAAATTTCGCAAGCGCGTTTTCAACCGGCGCCGGTCTGCTCATATCCACACCCGCGAGCTCGAGTGATTCGAGGGGATACTTCGAGCCGCCGGACTCGAGAAAGGTTATGTACTGCTCCCGTTCCTTCGGGCCTCCGTTCATTACCCGTTCAGCTAAGGCAATGGCTGCTGCGAGTCCGGTTGCGTATTTATACACGTAAAACGCCCGGTAGAAGTGGGGAATCCTCAATCCTTCCATGTCGCTTACATCTTCGAGTTCGACAATGCCGCCGAAGTACTTTGCGAGCAGTTCACGGTAGGTGTTGCGGGTCGAGTCAACGGTAAGAGGCTCACCGCTTTCGACCATCCTGTGGGCCCGTTGCTCGAACTCTGCAAACATCGTCTGCCGGAAAATCGTACCGATAATATCATCCACCTGTTTCCCGATTAGATACGCTTTCATCTCATCAGTTTCGGCCCGCTTTAGCAGATAGTCCGCTAACAGCTGCTCGTTGAAGGTGGATGCAACCTCAGCCTCGAAGATCGTATAGCTGTAGTGCTGAAAGGGGTTGTTTCGGGAACTGTACCATGAGTGCATAGAATGACCCCCTTCATGGGCCAGGGTAAATACGTCCCGAAGCACATCTTCTTTAAAATTCATAAGGATGTAGGGGTCCCCTACATAGGAGCCGGCGGAAAAAGCGCCGGAACGCTTTCCCTTGTTTTCATACCGGTCAACCCACCGGCCGAGAAGCCCCTCTTTGAGCGTAGTGCAATACTCTTCCCCGAGCGGAGCGAGTGCTTTGATGACAACATCCACCGCTTCCTCATACGTATGATGCACCGTAATGTCTTTTACCAGGGGGACATAGACATCGTAATGATTGAGGGTCTTTTCATCGAGGGCTTGTTTTCGCAGTTTGTAGTAACGGTGCAGGGCAGGAAGATTGTTCGAAACAGTATCGATAAGATTGTCGTACACTTCCTCCGGTACTTTGTCCGGAAACAATGCAGCATGCCGGGAAGATTCGAACTTCCGCACCTTCGATTTATAGATGTCGAGGTTGACGCTTCCGCTGTACAAAGAAGTGAGGGTATTTTTATGATTCTCGAACACACCGTAAAATTGAAAATACGCTTTTTTTCTCAACGCTTTTTCCGGGTTGAGCATGAAAGAGCTGTAGGTAGAGTGGGTAAGCGGTTTCTTCCCGCCGGGGGTCTCTATTTCCCCGAAATCCATGTCAACATCGGTGAGTGAAGAGAATGTTTTACTAGCGGTCTGGTTGGCTTCGGTCTGCATGGCGAGCAGTTTTTCTTCGCTTTCCGAGAGAATGTGCGGTTTAAAACGGAGGATTTTCTCGAGATAAATCGTATAGTCTTCGAGTACGTGCCCATCGAGCCATGATTTTATCGTCTCGTCCGGTATCGCCTGAATTTCCGGTATCTGGTAACTCGCGAATGCTTCCGCTTTGCTTGCTTCCTGAACATAGCGGGCAACCCGCCCCTGATTGGCACTGCTCCCCCCGTCTTCACTGAACCGCAGCTGGGCATAGTAGCCTAACCGTTCTTCCAGCTTGCCCAAGTCCATCATAAAATCGAGACACGCTTTCAGCTGCACCGGAGAACTCCCCAGTGTCCCTTTGAATTGTTCGATACTGCCGGCCATCTCTTTGAACTGCTGCAGGCCCTGCTCCCATGCCTCATCATTTGCAAACAGCTTAGTGAGGTCCCATGTATACTGCTCCGGTACTTCCGTGCGATCAGGTATATTATTTCTATTGTTGCTCATATGCGCTGCTCCTTTTTAAGCTTCGAGTAAATCGATAATCTGTTTTATTCGTAATCCGGCTTTCCCGCGGTGAGAGATCTTGTTTTTTTCACCTTCCGGAAGTTCGGCAATCGTCTTTCCCCATTCCGGAAGCGAGAATACCGGGTCGTATCCGAACCCGCCCGTACCGGCAGGCTCATGGGTAATCTCCCCGTGTACAGTTTCTTCCGCCACGAAAAATCGATACTCTTCGAGGATGAGGACCATGCAGCACACAAAAAACGCTCTGCGGTCGGTGACCCCGGTCATTTTCTCGAGCAGGTACCGGTTCCGTTCCGCTGCTTGCAGTCTTTTACCGTTCGGTTCGGCCCCGTACCGTGCGCTGTACACACCGGGTTCACCCCCCAGTGCCGGTACGGATAGCCCGGAGTCGTCCGCAATAACCGGTCTGCCGATCATCCCGAACAGATGTTCAGCTTTGCCGTATGCGTTTTCCAGATAAGTCGAGCCGGTCTCCGGAAAATCGAACCGTACGTCGATATCACTCGGGACTAGAACCGAATGGGGATGTAAGATATCTGCTAATTCTTCCTTTTTGTGTTTATTTCCTGTTGCCAGTACGATTTCCATATCGGTAAATCATATAGAAAAAGCCGGTCCCGATAAAGGGGCAAAGCAAACGGAACCGGCCCCAATTTAGTTTGAGTCTCACGCACACTTTCGGGGTTGTTCCAAATCTTCCTCTTTCAGCAAATGGGAAAGTGAATGCTTAATGTAATAGAGGCCCGAGTCAACCGAACCTTTCGGAATATCGAGCACCTCCGCGATGTCCCGGTGGGTAGGGCAGGTCGGGACTTTGGAGAGTTCATACGTTGCGAGCCGGATACAGTATTTTTCCCGTCTGAGAAGTCGGATCTTCCGGACGCGTTCCTTCTCTTCATAGCACTCGACGAGTTCCTGATGGAGTTTGTACACTTTGAGATAGGCCCTGCTTCTTCTCTCTTGCAGTTCCCGTATGCGGATATAGCGGGTTTCCATTTTATGTTTGAGCGCTTCGATGCGGAGGACAATCCATTCGGTTTTATAACCGGTAACGGTAGAGACTGCTTCGATGAGCCGCATCGTGATGTACATCGAGCCGGTAAGAGTGAGGAACAGCAGTCTGCGCTGCATGCCGAAATCGGTTATTTTACCGTCTTCGGATATTTCGAAACAACGTTTTGCTTCCGGGACCAATGTCGGTATCTCTTCTTCGATTTCCGGCTCTTCTTCCCGAGTACCCCAATAGGCAACCGAAGGTTCGGCCGTGCTCCAAAACGTGCTGCTGCTGAATAGGAGAGAATATTTGTTTTTCCGGGCCCGTTTTGTAAGGAATGTCTTGAGCTGAAAATTGATGGTTACGGACAAATACGCTTCAAACGGCCGGTCATTGAATGAATACCGTTCGATGAGTATTGCTATTTTGGGATAGAACATGCAAAAGAAATCACTACAGTCGTCGAGGTTCCATCCCAGTTTCTTTTTGGGATAATAGTAGACGATTAGTGAAATCTTCCTCACAAGGTTTCTGTAGCCCCTGCCTGTCTTTTTGTAGGCAATGACCTCTTTTGTCAATTGGGTAAGCATAACGACTCCTCTCTTTTTGGTGATTCAAAGAGGGAGTAGCAGGATGCGTGCCTATTTTTGATCGATATGGCCCCACTTTAGGGAGTAGATTTACATTCATTTACAATTAAATGTTGTCACGATTATCGAAAGATCTGTGAAAAAGTCTCAAAAATGGTCTTTTCGATTTCTTCCACAGTGCAGTCAGTAGAAAAGCCGGCTGCCTTGGTGTGGCCTCCCCCGCCGAGCGACCTGGCAATCGCACCGACATCGATCGACTCGCCGGAACGCAGTCCGACCGAGTTTTTTCCGTCTTCTTCCTCCCGAATCAAGACAACAGCTTCTACGAAAGCCGTGCTTTGAAGAAGGAGATAGAGGGTGTCGGAGTCGCGAATTTCCGTTCCGCTCCCCCTCAAATCCGACTGCCTTTCGGTAGTAATGAGCAATTTCCCGTCAAAATAAGCTCGTGTTCCGGCAAGAAGGCTCCCGAGGAGAATGCGGGAGGCAAGAGGACGATTGCCGTACATCATCCGGTACACTTCGTGGGGAGACGCTCCGGCGTTACACAAGCTGGCAACATCGTTAAAAACGGTGCCGGAATCATCGGTTAGGTGCCTAAAAAATCCTGTGTCCGTACAGAGGCCAAAGAGCAGATGGCGGGCTTCGTCCCGGGTCAACGGCAGTTTGTATTGTTCGAACAATCGGTGGATGAGAGAAGTGACCGAGGGAGCACGAGGATCGACGCAGCGTACATCCCCAAAAGGAACTCCCGCGGCGTGATGATCGATTACCGCTTTTTTGACATGAGAAATCTGTGAAGCTATCGCTCCGATTCTCTCAGGAGTGGAACAATCCAGGATGATTGCTCCGTCGATTGCGGCTGATTGGGGGAGGGAGGTGTGAAAGTGATGTTCAAACCGGCTTATTTCGAACCGGGTAAAAGGCCCCGGAGAGAGGAGAATAACGCGTTTTCCCAGCCGTTCCAGCAAACTCCGTAAGGCAAGGGATGAGCCCACACAATCTCCGTCCGGTTCCTTATGGCTTACAACGGCAAACACTGTGTGGTCATCGATAAACTGAACTAATTCTTTCATAGTTTTCAATCTTGTGCTAGAGGGTAAGCAGCCTTTTTTGAGGCTCTTTACCGGAAATCACCGGTTCGTTGTTTTTGATAAATACATCGATTTCAGTTCGTAAGCCGAACTCTTCGAGGTACACACCCGGTTCAATGGAGAAACAGGAACCTTCGAGCAGTGGGCGGTTGTCCGGAAACTCGATCCCGTCAATATTGGCACCGCTTCCGTGGATTTCGGTGTCTATAGCGTGCCCGGTGCGGTGGCTCATATAGGAGTCGAGACCGCGGTTTGCTAGAATTTCCCGGACATGCCTGTCCACTTCAGCCCCCCGGACTTCACTGTTTTGGGATAACCGCGTTTTGATCAGATCTACGGCCGAATCCCGGGCAGTTCTTATTGCCTCAAAGACCTGCCGTACGTATTCCGGTATCTCTTCAGAACAAACTCCTACCCAGGAAATATCTGCATAGATCGATTTCTCGTTCCTCTCCCGGGCAAAAATATCGAACTGGATTACATCACCTGCATTGATGCGGCTTCCCCTCCCTGAAGCCATATAATGAGGGTCTGCGGAATGCCTGCCGGCCCCGACGATGGGGGGGTGTTCCGTAATCAGATTGCGTTTTTCGAACTCATGCTCGATAAAATCCCGGAGCTCACCCTCATAGAGTTCGGCCCCCTCCTTCCCTTTCCCTGAAAAATGACTTTGAACAATTTTCCAGGTCTTCTCAACAATCTCGTAGAGATGGAGTGCCGCCCGCCGGTGAGAATCGATTTCTCTCTCCGTCAAAACACCCATTGTCCGCTGTATGAGCCCGGCGGAAGAGGCCAGTTCGAATCCCGCCTCCTGGAGAAGGAGTGCTGTACCGTAATCGAGATAGGATATTGCCGTTATCTCTTTAGAAAATTGGACTGCGACAGGCAGCTGTTGTGCGGGTTCGGTAAAACGTGCGGAAACCGCGGAAGAGGCAGTATCGGCAAGAGCCTTCAGCCCTTCCGTGAGTTCCCGGCGGGAGAAATAGTACTTCTGCATCCCCGGGAGAGTGTCGAGAGCTGACGATTCGATCGAGTGGCTGAGTTTTATCGGCTCCCCTTCTGCCGGTATGAAATAAAACCAGGGGCGCGAGTTCATTGCATCTGCAGCTATTCCCAGAACATGATCGGCAATGTTGTCCCGATGGCGTATATTGAAAAAAAGCCATCCGGAAAGATTCTCCTCCCGGATGGCCTGCTGTATTCTTTCTAACGGTACAATCAAAACTCCATTTCCAGTGTTTCGATATCGAATCTTCCTGCTATATTTTGAGGATTGGCAAAGTCTCCCCAGCTCTGAGCACTTTTGTTCTCCTCTAAATAGAGACGGACGTGATGAAATTCTCCGTTTTTCCAGAAGATCGACATATATGGATAGGTGGGATCGTTCCCGTAGATAACTTCGCCTTTACTCGCGGCACCGTAAAACCACTCTATCGGAAAGTAGGTTACACCGAGGTCCAAACCGCTTTTCATGTAAACGATACGGTAGCCTTTCTGATGCGGATATACTTTTACAATATGTACTGATTTGACATACATTTCGGATTCATCTGCCGCAACAGATATGATTCCGGCGATGAACAGTAGTCCCAACGCTATTGCTATTGTCTTTTTCATAATTACCGTCCTCGAATTCGAGACTTTGTCCCAATTATAAAGGTTTTACCAGGTCAAAATCAAGTACAATTTTTTCCCATTTTCCGCCCGCTACAACGTAGCAAGCATAACAGCTTTTATGGTGTGTTTTCGGTTTTCGGCTTCATCGAATACTTTAGAAGCATGCCCTTCAAACACCTCTTCGGTTACCTCGTTGCCCTTCACGGCGGGCAGACAGTGTAGAAAAATTGTGTCATCCCGCTCTGTTTTTGCCATGAGCTTGGCCGTGACCTGATATTTTTTGAGTACCTGCTTACGTTCTTTGAGTTTCTTTTCCTCACCCATAGAAACCCACACATCCGTATACACGGCATCGGCCTGTTTCAAGCCTTTGCCTATATCATCGGTAACTTCGATAGCCGCACCGCTTTCTTCGGACCATTTTCGGCACTCTTTTACGTGCTTTTTGGATGGAAAAAGTGATTTAGGAGAGATGACGGTGTAGTTGAGCCCCATTTTGGCAGCACCAATCATAAGGGAGTTGGCCACGTTATTTCGTCCGTCCCCTACAAAACAGAGTTTTTTCCCGGTTATGTCTCCGAATGATTCCTCTATGGTCATGAGGTCGGCTAATACCTGGGTCGGATGGTAGAGGTCGGTAAGTCCGTTATACACCGGTACGCCGGCGTATTCGGCAAGGGTTTCTACCGTTTTTTGACTGAATCCTCTGAACTGAATACAGTCGAACATACGTCCGAGCACCCGGGCAGTGTCCTCAACAGTTTCCTTTGCGCCGAGCTGGATGTCGTCCATCGAGAGAAATACGGGATGCCCCCCTTCCTCTCCGAACGCTGTTTCGAATGCACACCGTGTTCTCGTCGACCGCTTCTCGAAAAGAAGGGCGAGTGTTTTTCCCTCAAAACGCTTGAGTCCTTTCCCTTTCTCCGTTTTTACCTGATGAGATAGATCGAGAAGATGCCGGATCTCATCTTTGGAATAGTCTTTTAAGCTGAGAAGCGATCTGCCGGTAAGTTTTTTGTCCATGTACACACTCCATTACTCATGTAATTATTTAACCTGTTCTCAGGTGCCGTATTGTAAAGCTGTTTTCCGGAAACATGCTCAATAGTGCTTCTTTGATCGTATCGAAGAAAATGAATGTTATCGCTGAGAGTACTTCCTTCGGAAGCTCTTTTGTATCTTTTTCGTTTCTCTCCGGCATGATCACATGGGTTATGTTGTTCCTGTATGCTGCTAATACCTTTTCTTTGACCCCGCCTATAGGGAGGATCCTCCCGGTAAGTGTTATCTCTCCGGTCATCGCATACCCGGGCAGTACGGTGATTCCCGATATTGCAGAAAGCATAGCCGCTGTCAGGGTGATTCCGGCCGACGGACCGTCTTTGGGAATCGCACCTTCGGGGACGTGGATATGAATATCGGTATCGTGCTGAAAATTGGCGCTGATATGAAACGCCTGGTACTGGGACCGCAGAAATGAGAGTGCGATTCGAGCACTCTCCTTCATAACATCACCTAAATTACCGGTAAGTATCAGATCTCCCTTCCCTTCGAGAAGAGAAACTTCCACAGGCAGAAGCATTCCCCCCATTTCGGTCCAGGCCAGTCCGTAGGCCATTCCGGGGCGGGCTTCTTTGGAGACAGCATTCTCGCGGAAACGTTCATTGCCGAGATAGTTCTTCAATCCTTTTTCTGTGACTACTGCGGTGAACGTACTTTTTCCGGTCTCCGCCTGCTGAGCCGGCAGAGATTCGGCCCTTGAATATCCCTCTTTGATTGCTCTGCGGGCGATTTTTCGAATAACTGTAGCGATTTCCCGTTCCAGATTCCGCACCCCCGATTCCATCGTATAGTTCCTGATAATCGAGAGTGTGGCATTCTTCTGGAACTGGATGCTGGCCCACTCCAGTCCGTTCTCCGCCACCTGCTTGGGGATAATAAAATCTTCCGCGATACGGACTTTTTCCAAATCGGTATAACCGGGTATCTCGATCACTTCCATTCTGTCCCGCAGGGGGAAGGGGATGGTGTGGATGGAATTGGCAGTTGTAATGAACATCACATTGGACAGATCGTAGGGCACTTCTAAGTAATGGTCCATAAACGTACCGTTCTGTTCCGGGTCGAGGACCTCGAGTAGTGCCGAAGCGGGATCACCCCTGAAATCGGAACTGAGCTTGTCGATCTCGTCGAGCATGAACACCGGGTTAATGGTCCCGGCCTTTTTCATCGACTGAATAATCTTTCCGGGGAGCGCGCCCACGTAGGTTTTCCGATGTCCCCGAATTTCCGCCTCGTCTTTTACGCCGCCTAGAGAAATTCGGATGAACTTACGGCCTAAGGCGCGGGCTACAGAGCGGCCTAGAGAGGTTTTTCCTGTACCCGGCGGTCCGATAAAACAGAGGATAGGTCCTTTCATTTTCTCCTTCAGCTGTCTGACGGCGAGAAAATCGAGAATACGCTCTTTGGGTTTTTTCATGTTGTAATGGTCTTCATCGAGAATCCGTTCCGCTTCTTCGATGTCTTTGTTGTCCTCGGTTTTTTCCGTCCAGGGGAGCTCGTTGATCCATTCGATATAGGTCCTTAGGATTCCTGCTTCCGGGGACATCGGGCCCAGCCTGGTAAGCCGCTTAATCTCTTTTTCAGCCTTCTCCTTTACCTCTTGTGGTAGGTCTTTCGACTGGATTTTATTCTCCAGTTCCTTTGCCCCGGTCGGATCGTCCTCTCCTTTTCCCAATTGACGGTTTATTTCGCGCAGCTGTTCATTTAAATAGTAGTCTTTCTGGTTTTTTTCGAGCCGTTTTTTGACTTTCGTATGGATTTTGTCCTGAAGTGCGGCGATTTCATTTTCCGATTCGATGAGAACGGTCAGTTTTTCGAGCCGTTTTCGGGTGTCCTGCTCTTTGATGAGCTCTATTTTCTGTTCGGTCTTTAGTGCTATCTGGGCTGCTATCAGGTTGACCAGCTTGTCAGGAAATTCGGCTTTTTTAATACTGTCGATCGATTCCTGTGGAATCTTGGTACGGTGGATAGTGTATTTGCTGAAACTGTCCTGTAATGCCCTCATGAGAGCGGAGATGCTGTCGTCGAGTGCCTTCGAATCCGGAATAGCGGCCGACTGTACCTTGAAATACGGGGCCTTTTTTACATATTTTTTGATAACCGCACGGTCCTGGCCTTCGACGAGGACCCTGATCGTACCGTCGGGGAGTTTCAGCATCTGCAGTATTGAGGCTACAGCCCCCCACTCGTAAATGTCCTCTTCTGCCGGATCTTCAGTCTTTGTCTTCTGGCAGGCGAGGAAAACCTTTCTGTCCCCGGTCATCGCCTCTTCGATCGCTTTGATGGTTTTCTCCCTTCCTACGAAAAAAGGTGCGATCATATGCGGGAAAATTACCATATCCTTGAGGGGAATGAGAGGATACTCTATTTTTTTGGTTTTGCCGGGCCTAGCCTTTAAAATCATGCAGTTTTCTTGATATAGATCACTTCCGGTTTTTCCGCATTGTCAATAACGTCTCGGGTGATGTTGACCTTTCGGGCATTTTTCTCAGAAGGTATATCATACATGATGTCGATCATTGTGTTCTCGACGATTGACCGTAATCCTCTTGCCCCGGTTTTCATGTCCAGGGCTTTTTGGGCAACAGCAGTGATTGCCTCTTCTTCGAAAGTGAGATCCACGTTGTCCAGCTTCAATGCCTGCTGGTACTGCTTGATTATGGAGTTCTTCGGTTCTGTTACGATCCGTTTTAGATCGTCTAAGGAGAGTTCGTTCAGGAATACCCGGATGGGAAGCCGCCCGATAAACTCAGGGATAAGCCCGAATTTGATCAAATCGTCCGGATGCAGGTGTGAGTACAACTCTACTAGATCTTTTTCATGCGTGGACCGGACATCTGCTCCGAATCCGAGCGGATGCTGGGAGGTACGGGCTTCGACGATTTTATCCAGGCCTACAAACGCCCCGCCGCAGATGAAGAGAATATTGGTCGTATCGATTTTAAGCATTTCCTGGTTGGGGTGCTTTCTTCCCCCCTGAGGAGGAACGGAAGCGACCGTCCCCTCGATTATTTTGAGGAGGGCCTGCTGGACCCCTTCTCCCGAAACATCTCGGGTGATGGAGACATTCTCCCCTTTCTTGGAAATCTTATCGATCTCATCGATATAAATAATTCCCCGTTCAGCCGCGGATATGTTGTTGCCTGCATTCTGAATCAGTTTGAGGAGGATGTTTTCAACGTCTTCACCGACATACCCTGCTTCCGTCAAAGTTGTTGCATCAGCAATGGCGAACGGGACCTTGAGCTTGCGGGCCAAGGTCTTTGCAAGGAGGGTTTTTCCCGTTCCGGTCGGTCCGATCAACTGCACGTTTGCCTTTTCGAGTTCGACGTCGGTTTCGAGCTTTCCTTTGTGGGTAATTCGTTTGTAGTGATTGTATACGGCAACGGAAAGCACTTTTTTTGCAGCTTCCTGACCGATAACATATTCGTCGAGATACTTCTTGATCTCTTTCGGTGTAGGTACTTCTTCTAAAAACTCCGAGGTAAGAACATCATCTTCCTCATCGAGTATTTTCTTACATACGTTGACGCATTCATCACAGATATAGACACCGGGACCGGCGATCAACCTCCGGGCAATATCGGCGCTCTTTCCGCAGAACGAACACACTTTTAACCCGTCATTTTTCGTTTTTGCCATTAACCTCTCCCCTTGTGAGCACTTTGTCCACAATTCCATAGTCCACCGCTTCCTGAGCAGACATGAAATAGTCCCGTTCAAGATCTAAAGCTACCGTTTCTTCATCTTTATTGGTGTGATAGGCGAAATGTTGGATTATCAGGTGCTTTAACCGAAGTATCTCTTTAGCCTGGATTTCGATGTCCCGGGCCTGTCCCTGAACGCCGCCCCATGGCTGATGGATGAGAATTCTCGAAGAAGGGAGGGCAAACCGTTTTCCGGCAGCCCCGCAGGTGAGCAGCAGTGCCCCCATGGAAGCAGCCTGTCCCATACAGATGGTCTGTACGTCCGGTTTTATATACTGAACAGTGTCGTAGATTGCCAAACCGGCCGTAACGGAACCTCCCGGTGAGTTAATATAAACACTGATATCCCGTTCCGGGTCCTGAGACTCGAGGAATAACAGCTGGGCCACTACTAAATCGGCAGTGACGTCGAAAATCTCACCGTCGATGAAGACAATTCGGTCTTTTAACAGACGGGAGTAGATATCGTAAGATCGTTCGCCGACACCTGTCTGTTCGACAACGATCGGAACTAATGTATTCATTTTTTCATTCATAAGAAAATCCTTAATGTATTGTGACTTGGGTGAAATTTAATGATTCTCTTCTATTAAGTCCAGGAATTTCATTTTCTCTCCCTTTTTGGTGTCCGCCTGTTCAATAAGACTGTCAAAAAGCTTCCGCTGCTTCAGTTCGTACCGTAAATACTGCTCGGAATTGCCTTTTGAAATCTCTTCTTTTACCTCATCTAAGGATTTATTGCTCTCATCGGCATATTTCTGTATTTCCTCTTCTACTTCATTATCGGAAATTTCTATATTTTCTTCTTCAATCATTTTATCAATAAGCAGTCTGGCCCGGAGATTTTTTTCTACCGACGGCCTCCATTCCTCCAAAAGGGAGTTTTTGTCCTTGTTTTCATGCTGCAGGAGGGTCAGAAGCTGTTCTTCCGGCATCCGGTAGCGGCCCAAAAAGTTCTGCCAGGAGTTTTCCAATTCCATATTGACCATGGATTGGGGCAGCTCGATAGAGGAGTTTTCGATGATCTGGTCCATGAGAGCGTTTATGGTTTTCTCACGGACCCGGGCCTCTTTGGTCTCTTCGAGCCGTTTTTTGATGTCCGCCTTCAGGTCATCGATGGTTTCATACTCCTCGCTGATATCCTGGGCGAAATCGTCATCGAGTTCGGGCAGTTCTTTCTCCTTGACTGCGGTTACTTTGACCTTGAGCCGTACTTTTTTTCCCCGGAGTTCCTCATATTCGAAGTCATCACCGTACTCTTTCTCGATGATCTTCTCTTCGTCTTTTTTCATCCCCTCCACATCATCATCTATTTTGTAGAGGTTGTATCCGGTACCGACTGTAAAGACGAACCCTTCCCGCTTTGTTTCCTCGATTATAGTGTCGTTTTCATCGAGCTCCGCGTAGTCTATTGTTACGATGGAATCTTTCTCCACAACACCGTCTTTCTTGTCCACCACCATAGCGTTACGGTCCTGCAGTTTCTCGAGCTCGCGATTTTCGTCCTCTTCCGTGACCTCTACCTGGGGGACTTCTACGGTGAGCCCCTTGTATTCTCCCAACGTAATATCGGGGAACACATCATATACTACTGAGAAGGAGAGGTCCTGTTCCAAATCCGGTTCCAGTTCATCCTGCAGTTCAGGTGTGGAGTAGGGAAGCGGTTTCTCTTCGATTTCATCGAATATTTCCTTGAGGCTTTTCTCGATACAATTAGCAGAGGCTTCCTGCTTGATACTGTCTCCGAACTTCTTCTCCAGCACCGATGCCGGCACTTTGCCCTTTCGAAATCCTTTTATGTGGGCCTTTTTGCTGTAATCTTTGAGCAGTTTATCGTACTCTTCTTTGAGAGCGTCTTTTTCAATGGTTACATTGAGTTTTACTGAAGAATTGTCCTGTGTTTCGATTTCTTTATGTGCTATCACTTAGGTCCTCGCTTTATTAAGACTTTGTTTTACCTTTGTATTCGGCCTTGCTGCAATTGCTTCCAGCACCGCCTT
>CAZKZZ010000090.1:14500-14739 GCA_964557375.1 uncultured Spirochaetales bacterium
TCTATTGTATTACAATTAATCACCAAAAACTTCACCTTATATTAAGGTAGCTATTTCAAAATTAGTCTTAATTTTGAAATAGCCACTTTGTTTTACCTTTGTATTCGGCCTTGCTGCAATTGCTTCCAGCACCGCCTTAAAAAAAAAGGCGATCCGGTGGCCCAGATCGCCGCATTATCAGGTAGAGCGGGAGACGGGATTTGAACCCGCGACATCCACCTTGGCAAGGTGGAGCTCTA
>CAZKZZ010000091.1:0-9012 GCA_964557375.1 uncultured Spirochaetales bacterium
TCCCGTTGAACATCATCCCATTATCGTCGGAGGCGAGCGAATGCCGGCTGCTGTCGCCTCTTTTCGATATGTTCTCTCCAATCCGGATGTACATGTTGTCCTCGCCGGGGTAAGAGATCCTGGGGAACTCGACGAACTCGTCGAAACGGAATCCCTCCCGCCGCTCACTGAAGAGGAAAAGGCTCAGATTATCTATCACAGCTGGCGCTTGGGAAGGGGGGCTGGATGCACCCAATGCGGAGTGTGTCTGCCGTGTCCCGAGGGAATACATATTCCGGTCTATTTCCGGTATAAAACCTATTTCGATGAATATAAAACAAGTGAATATCCGGGTCTTACCTGGCAGGCATTTGCAGACCCGTTCAGTAAAGGGTGTACCGAGTGCGGAATATGTGAGGACCGGTGCCCATTCGATCTGCCCATCATAGAGACCCTGAAGGAAGTCGATAAAAAGGCGGAGGCAATCCGGCATCCGACCTATCAGGACGAATACGATTGAAGGAGACGACTGAGAAACACACCGGCGTATGGTGGAAGGCAACGGCCGTATATCAAGTATATCCCCGATCGTTTCAGGACAGCAACAACGACGGAATCGGAGATATACAGGGAATTATTTCCCGGCTCGATTACATCAAAAATCTCGGGTTAGAGACCATCTGGTTCTCTCCTTTTTTCGAAAGCCCCCAGCAGGATTTTGGGTACGATATAAGTGACTTTACCTCCATTGCTTCCGAATACGGAGATATGGACAGCGTCCAGCGTCTGATCGACGAAATCCACACCAGAGATATGAAAATCATCCTCGATATGGTAATGAACCACACCAGTGAGAAGCACCCCTGGTTCCGGGAATCGTGCAGTTCCAGGGAGAATCCCAAGCGGGACTGGTACATCTGGCGGGACGGACGGAAGCCGGGCGGTCAGGCCCCCCCGAACAATTGGAAATCAGTTGTAGCGGGTAGGGGCTGGCACTACCACCGGGAAACCGACCAGTGGTACTGGGCTTCGTTTCTGCCTTTCCAGCCCGACCTCAACTATCGGAATCCCGCGGTCAAAAAAACGATGCTCGATATCGTCCGGTTCTGGCTGGAGAGGGGGGTAGACGGGTTCCGTCTGGATATCTTTGACGCGCTGTTCAAGGACGCGGATTTTAGAAACAATCCGGCGGGCCTTCCTCTAAACAGGACTCCTGAAAATGAGTCGCTTTTGTTTCAAAAAAGGACCCGCACCTGTCATCACCCCGACACCTTCGCCTTTGCAAAGGAGCTGCGGGCGGTGGTCGATGAGTACGATGATCCTCCCCGGTTTCTGGTAGGCGAGGTCTCCGGTACGTACGACATACTGCGGGAGTACTGCGGCGGAGAAGAGCCTGACGGACTCCATACCGTGTTTCTCTTCAAGGCACTTTCCGCGCAGATGAAAGCCGATGTTTTCAGGACCTTGATAGAAGAGTTCGAAGAACATTTTCCGGAACCGTTTTTCCCAACCTGGGTGTTCTCTAACCACGACAGGATACGGCGGTTCTCATTCATAGGGGAGGACGAGCAGCAGGCCAAACTGAATGCCGCCCTGCAGTTTACCGTAAGAGGGGTCCCTTTTACCTACTACGGAGAGGAGATCGGCATGTCCCAGGCGGAGATACCTTTCGAAGAGGCGCTCGACCCGGTGGCCCGCCGTTTCTCCAGTCTGCCCCGTTTTTTCAACAACCTGCTCAACAGGGTGACTCACGGGGCCGCCAACCGGGACGGGTGCAGGACACCGATGCAGTGGAATGACAGTCCCCATGCAGGCTTTTGTACCGAAACAGCCGACCCCTGGCTGCCGGTCAATTCCGATTATTTGACCAAAAACGTCAATGCCGGCAAGTTAAAGCCGGACTCTCTCTACAACTGCTACCGGAGGTTTTTAACGGCGCGCAATGAAAATCCGGCCCTGCAGACCGGAGAGCTCGAGCTGATACCGGAGAATGATCTGCCGAAACAGGTACTCGGATACAAGAGGTTTTTTCAGGATGATTCGGAACAGTTTTTTGTATTTCTCAATTTTTCTCGAGAGCCGCAAACCGTCTCGGTTTCGGTTCAAAATCCCGCGCTGATCGTCTCCACTATTGCTAACGAGAAAACTGAGTTTGTGAAAAAAGATAAAAACAGTGTCACGTTTTCTCTTGGACCGTACGAAGGTATAGTCATCCGGGAAACGATATCTTAGCCTGTTCAATACCGGTAAGCATCGATGGTATCGAACATAGCCAGCACGTTCTCGGTAGGTGTTTCTTCGAGGATTGTATCGTGGCTCGCCCCGCCGATGTACCCGCCGCCCGGGGCCATGATGTCGAGAAGCTCTTTGGTTTTTTCCCGCACGTAATCGGGATTCGGCCCGTCGATAAGAATGTGGTGAGAGTCGATTCCCCCGTTTAGAACAATTTTGCCTCCGAAATCCCGCTTGAGAGAGGCCGGTTCCATACCCCGAGTGTCGGGCTGCAGGGCGTGAACCCCGTCGAGGCCCGCCTCGATCAAAATGGGTATGAGCGGCCTGAACCCGCCGCAGCAGTGTAGCATCACCTTCAAACCGTAAGAGTGTCCTAACTCAATAAGCCGTTTGAATGAAGGGAGGAGAAACCGAATGAACAGATCTTCTCCTACCAGAGGGCCGGTCTGTCCGCCCAAATCGTTGCCGATAAAAAATATATCAATTTCATCCCCTGCTGCTTCAAAAGTGCGTCTGCTCACTTCGTAGTAGTAATCGGTTACCCGCTCGAAGAGAAGGGTAACCAGATCCGGGGTGTCGTACATCATGTAGTAGAGGTTTACCTGGCCGACTAGATCGATTACATCGTGCCAAAACGGAGACCACTCTCCGCCCAAAACGGCATACTCTCCGTTATACCGGGCGGCATCTGATCGCACACCTGAAACATCCTGCCGCGCGGGATCGGGCCAGGGGAACGCTTCGATCTTTTCACCGGAAGTTACTCCTGCCAACGGATGGTCGAGCGGCTGTCCGTATCCTATTCCCTTACGCTGGACGCCGAAGGGGCTTTCCCAGGTAGCGCCTTGTTTTAGTTTGGGCTCCGGGCCGACATACGTCGAAAATACCCGCCGAAAATCGTCTCCGAATCTGACCCGAAGCCCTTCGTCGTCGACTCCGAGCTCCCGTTTCGCTTTTTCCCAGAACTCGGGAGACGCCCCGCACCATCGGGGCACCTTGTCCGGTTCTCGGAACTCAAATGTAGTCATCACCCGTTCTCGAGATGTCATTATCCTGTGCGCTTCTCCTCGTTATTGAGCTGCCCGCACGACCCGCGGTCGACAAGCTGCTGTTTTACTTTCAGAACGTGAATATCCTCCGACTGCTGTTTGAGCCGGTTCATAAGCAGTTCACCGGTTATTCTTCCCATAAGAGAGGTGTTGATTTTTAGTGTGGAGATCTGTGGGGTGTGGCGCATGTTGTAATCGAGCACATCACCGGGGGCGATGATCGAAACATCTTCAGGAACTCTAATACCCAACTCTTTGAACACTTCGAGGACATGTGCCGCCAGTTCATCATCTAAGAAAAAGGCCGCGGTTGGACGGTCCTCTTGTGAAAAGAGATGCCGTATATGTTTAAATGAGCGTCCTTCGTTATCGAGGTCGATTTTAATGATATGATCGGAGGGGAGGGAAAGCTTGTACTCATCGATTGCTTTTTTGAACCCGATGAACCGGTCGGTTACCAGAGCGGGAAGGTCGGGCCGTTCGCAGTAGATGTAGGCAATATCACGGTGCCCTAAGTGGATTAAATGGAGGGCGCCCTCATAGGACCCCTGATAATCATCCACACACACACTGTAGTACCTGTCTTGAAAGTTGTTGTTCATTACCAGTACGACCGGAATACCGAGGGCTTCGAGATTATCGAACAGTTCCGGATTTCCGTAATGAAGCGATATAATGGCTCCGGCTTTCGAATCGGAGATCTTTTTGAGGATCCTCTCCGTTTCAAAATGTCTCGAAATGGGGACGAGAATGAGGTTGTAGCCGTTCGCCTTAGAGATGATATCGATTTCTTCGATGAACGGGCGGACAAACCCCCAGATGAAGGCCCATTCATAATCGATGTTCATAAGAATTGCGATATTGAGAAACTTGAGATCACCGGTTCTCTGCTGCCGGATTTTGCGTTTGTATCCGAGTTCTTCCACCGCGCGGAACACTTTCTCTCTCGTCTGTTCGGAGATTCTTCCTTTTCCGGAGAGTACGAGAGATGCGGTGGTAATAGACACACCCGCCGCTGCTGCTACATCTTCAAGTTTTTTAGACATTTTACTATATACCTGATAAAATAATATAAACATTTTACCACGAACTGAACGGGTGTCAAGCTAATTATTGATAACATATAGTAATTTTATACGTTTTTTCAGCTTAATAATCCCGAAATAGATTAAAAAAATACAATTGGGTGATTTAATTTGATAAAATTAAGCATAAACACACGGTAAAATTAAATAAAAAACTTGACACCTCACCACGCCGTGTTACAATTGATTATCAATGATTCAAGGGGGTATGTATGGTTCGGCACGGGCAGCTCATTGGTCTAAAACCTGAAAAACTCGAAGAATATAAACAATATCATGCCAATATTTGGCCGGAAGTAGCAGCTCGGATCAAAGAGTGCAATATCCAAAACTACTCTATCTTTCACAAAGACGGACAGCTTTTTGCTTATTTCGAGTATGTAGGTGATGATTTCGAGGCGGACATGGCCAAGATGGCGGCACACCCGAAAACACAGGAGTGGTGGGATGTGATGATGCCCATGCAGGTCCCCATTGAGAACAGAAAAGAGGGAGAATGGTGGGCGGAACTCGAGGAGGTGTTCCACCTCGACTAATTGAAATGGAGAACGTATGAAAAGAACGGAAAACTGTTTGAAAAAACTGGATAGAATGAATAAGACACTCAACCACCGGGAACCTGATCGTGTACCGGTCAGTGATTTTTTCTGGGGAGGGTTTCTCAGCAGGTGGAAGGAGGAGTTAGGCCTTCCCGCGGATACCGATATTTACAGTTATTACGATCTCGACTATATCGTCACTGTTCCCAATATGGATCCCCACATCAAACAGTTCGAGATCTTGAGTGAAAATGAAGAGGAAGTGACGGTACGAACGGGTTATGAGGCGATCATCCGAAAAGTATACGCCGACCCTATGCCTCGGTTCCTCGAGTTCGAGACCAATACCATCGAAAAGATGAAACACTTCCGCTTCGATGATCCGTGGGATGACCGCAGGTTTTTTAAAGGCGGAGATAATCAAATAGCCGGTGTGGGTGACGGTTTCGCGCGCGATCTGCCCGCCTGGATCGATACGATAAAAGCGCTTTATCCTTCGATTCCCGTGTACGGAAGTATCTGCGAAGGGCACGAACAGCTGTGGCGGATTATAGGTTCAGAGAACGTAATGATGTGGATCGGCCTCTACCCCGAAGAACTTGGTGAGTTCGTCCGCAGGGTGGGAGATTTCGTAATCGAGGTGACAAAAGCGCAGATCAAAGCGGCGGACGGCCTTCTCGACGGGATGTATATATGGGGAGACGTTGCCTATGTAAACGGAATGTTTTTCTCTCCCGATTATTGGCGCACCTATTTTAAACCGATCGTCAAAGCTCAAACGGAAGTGTGCCGTGAGGCCGGAATTCCGGTTGTTTATCACGGGTGTGGAAATGCAACAGAAATCTTTGAGGATTATATCGATATAGGAATAAACGCGTATAATCCTTTAGAGGCAAAATCCGGTCTTCATGTCGTAGACCTCAGGCGGAAGTTCGGCCACAGACTTGGGTTGTGCGGCAATATGGACGCGTTGGCCTGGGCAAATGATCCGATGGATGAATTAAAGAAACAGATACTCACCAAACTGAATGCTGCAAAAGGCGGCGGGTATATTTTTCAGTCCGATCATTCCGTTCCCAGCAACATCTCCGCTGAGCGGTATGAGTATGCCATTAATCTCGTCCGGGAGAAGGGCACCTACCCGCTGCAGCTGGGAGAGTACGATATTCCGGAAATCGAGTGAGTGTTTATAACTGGAGGAGCGATTGACACCGCGTGAAAGGGTGCTGGCGGCCATTGAGCACCGGGAACCGGACAAAGTTCCGGTAGATTTGGGTGCAACACCGAGTTCGGGAATCTCGGCTATAGGGTACAACAATCTGAAAAAATATCTGGGTATCCAAGACGGAAATACCCGAATCTACGATGTTGTCCAAGAACTCGCCCAGCCGGAAGACTCGGTTCTCCACCGCTTCGGTATCGATGCAGTCGATATCGGAAGGAGTTTTAATGCCGAAGACTCCGACTGGTACGATATTTCACTCTCCGACGGCAGTATGGCCCAGTACCCGGTCTGGTTTAAACCGGTAAGAGAGGGCACTACGCTAAAAGCGTATACCGCCGACGGTACCCACATTGCAAGCAAACCGGAAGGGGCCACGTTCTTCGATCAAACCTATTTCCCCTATCTTCAGGGCTATCCGTCTTCCTATGGGGACCTTCCCGAAGCAATGGGAAAAGTCCTTTGGGCAGCCCTCGTGCACAGTCCCTGGGACAGTGCGGCAATTCCGGATTTCTGGAAGAGACTTCGGGAACGGGCAATCCACTTACGGGATACTACCGATTATGCGCTTGTAGTCGTTGCAGGATGCAACCTGTTCGAATGGGGCACCTTTTTGAGGCGCATGGACAACTTTCTCATGGATATCTATGCCGACCAAGCCGGAGTAGAACGGCTTCTCGATGCGCTCATGGAACAGCACGTAGCAATGCTCGAGAAGGTGTGCGAAAGTGTCGGGGATGTGGTCCAGGTCCTCCGCTTCGGTGATGATCTGGGAATGGATACGGGACCTTTTATGGCCCCGGAGATCTATCGAAAACTTTTCAAACCCCGACATACACAGTTGTGCGATTATGTAAAAAAGCACAGCTCAATGAAAACCTTCCTCCACTCCTGCGGATCGATCTACAAATTAATGCCGGACCTTATCGAGGCGGGATATGATATAATCAATCCGGTACAGACGAATGCCCGGGACATGGAGCCGGCGAAGCTGAAAAAAGAGTTCGGAGAGGATATTACGTTTTGGGGCGGTGGGGCCGACACCCGGACCGTCCTCAACCGGGAAAATCCGCAGAAAGTAAAGGACCACGTAAAGGAACGGTTAGAAATATTTTCACCGGGAGGGGGATTCGTCTTCAACACGGTCCATAACATTATGCCGGACGTTCCGCCCGAGAATATTGTCGCTATGTTCGAGGCGATAGATGAGTTTAATGGATGAGTTTAATCGATGAGTTCAATAGATAGAGTTTGTATGACCGGAAAAGGAGTTAGCTCTGTATGACATCAAAAGAGAGAATGCTTACAGCACTGCACGGAGAAAAACCGGACCGGCTGCCTGCATCAGTACACCAATGGCAGGGGTATCACCTGAATAAATATCTTGGGGGGATGGGCGATCTGGACGCTTTCAAGCATGTGGGTCTTGATGCTCAGATCCAATATTTCGAAGAAATGGCCCAATTCTGGCTTGTTGATGCTGATTTTACCAAACTCAACACTGCGGAGTGGAAAGATGAGCCGACGATTGTAAGTGATGATCCTGACAAACGTATTACCCATCACACCATTACCACTCCGGAAGGGGTCCTTACCTATAATACTGCCGGAGACAGAAAAACCACCTGGATCACCAAGTATCTGGTCGGAAAAGAGGAAGACATCGATCTTATAAAAAAATACATGCCGGTCCCCAAACTCGATCTTGGACCAATAAAGCGGACATACGATGAAGTAGGGGAGGCAGGCATAATCCGCGGTTTTGTTTGGGGGGACCAGGCCGGCTGCTGGCAGCATGCTGCATGCCTCATGGACATAAATGATCTGATACTGGCTGCGATCGATAAACCGGATTGGGTCCATCGGTTTTTAAAAATCCTGCTGGACAAAAAGCTGCAGTTCATCGAAGGGATGAAGGGAGCGAAATTCGACCTGGTTGAGACCGGCGGGGGATCATCGTCCTCTACATTGATTTCTCCGGATATGCACAAAGAGTTCTGCCTGCCCTACGACCGTGCGATGCACGATGCCCTCCATGATTTGGGATTTCTAACGACCTATCACACCTGCGGGGGAACATACGGGCTGGAAGAGCACATCGTCAATAATCATACCGACGTCTCCGAAACCTTAGCCCCGGTCAGTGTGGGCGGCAATCAGGAGCCGTGGGAGTTCAAAGAAAAAGTAGGAAAGAGGGTGGCCCTTATCGGTGGAATCGATCAGTTCAACACACTCGAAGCCGACGATGAGGTAATTCGAAGCAAGGTACACGAGCTGTTCGAGAAAGTCGGATACAATGGCGGATATATCTGTTCGTGTTCCGACCATTTTTTTGAGACACCGGTAGAAAAACTTAAAGTGTTCGCGGAAGCTGCCCGCGAGTGTAAATATTGAAGTTAAACATCCAGAGATGGAACATCTAATTGATGGAACATCTATTTGATGTTTACAAAAATATCTTAGGAGGTTCTTATGAAACGAATCGTTGGTATTCTCATGGTCCTTTTCCTGCTGGTCGCAGTCGGTACACTGTACGCCGGTGGAAAGCAGGAAGGCGGCGCTGAAGCTGAAGGAACAATCGAGAATGTACGTGACACGGGAGATTTCGAAGGAATCACCGTGAAGGCTAAGCTCATCGGCGGTGCCCAGTACGAGATGCTCTACGAGCGGATCCCGCAATGGGAAGAGGCAACCGGGGCTAAGGTGGAGATTCTCTCCAAGAAAAACCACTTCGACCTGGACAAAGAGATCAAGCAGGACATCGCTGCCGGTACGGTAGCCTGGGATGTGGGTTCGAACCACTCCAGTTTTGCTCCACAGTACGGCGACCTGTACATCGATCTCAGACAGTATGTGGCCCAGGACATAATAGATAAGTTTCTAGACCGTGCCCTGGACAACTGTAC
>CAZKZZ010000091.1:9112-14691 GCA_964557375.1 uncultured Spirochaetales bacterium
GTTGCAAACGGCGGCAGGTTATTTGACGACCAGTGGAAACCCGCGTTCAATGATGAAACCGGTGTTATGACCCTCAACTGGTTTATCGACCTCTACGAGGCAAATGCAGTTCCACAGGGAACGCTTAACTACCTCTGGGACGACCTGGGAATGGGATTTGCATCCGGCACCATCGCACTCAACCTGGACTGGGCAGGCTGGGCCGCGTTCTTCGATGATCCCGAAAGCTCAGAAGTTGCGGGAGACGTCGGTATTACCCGTAATCCGAAGGGGAAAAGCGGCAAGCGCGGCGGCTGGTCAGGTTGGCACACCTTTTCCGTAACCGAGAACTCCAGGAACAAAGAAGCTGCAATCTCCTTCGTTCTCTTTCTCACCAACCATGATTCCCAGATGGTGGAGATCCGGAAAGGACTGCTCCCATCGAGGGCCCAAGTATGGGATGACGCTATAGCGTACTACAAAGACCAGGGTAACGATATCATGGTACGAGTGTATGAAGTATGGGGAAAAACACTCGAGGAAGATGCATTCACTCCTCCTCTCATCCCTGAATGGATTCCTTTCTCCAACATACTCTACCCTGAACTCCAAGCAGCAATTGTCGGAGACAAAACCGCGCAGGAAGCTCTAGACGATGCAGCGGACGCAACTGATCAGCTCATGCGGGAGGCCGGTTACTATTAAGTTTAGTAAGCCGGCACAGAATATCTATGAGTGTGCTTACAAAATGTTTTTTGTAAGCACACTTACCTTTAACTGACAAGGAGATCTCATGATAGGAAAAAGACAGTTTATTCCTTTTCCGGTAAAGCTTATACTCCCCTCTTTGCTGGTAATACTGTTTATCGTCATTTTTCCCCTCTTTTTCTCGTTCTACTCGAGTCTTACTCCCTATAATTTGCTGCGGCCGGACACCTTAGGGGAGTTTATCGGATTCAGGAACTACGGTATCCTCTTTCAGGACCCCTATTTCTGGGAGGCTTTCGGCAGGACCATTTTGTTTTTAGCTTTAGCCGTTAATCTCGAACTGGTATTCGGCCTTGCTTTCGCTCTTCTGCTGACCAAGATCACCCGGGGAAGCGGTATATTCCGCACTATAGTAATGATCCCAATGATGTTCGCACCGGTATTAGTCGGATTTCAATTCAAGTATATTTTTAACGACAACATCGGTTTGGTAAACAACTTTCTTCAGACCATTGCTGATGTGCACGCCATTCCCTGGCTGATTGATAAGGTCCTGGCCATCGTCTCCATCATGACGGCGGAAATCTGGTACAGTACACCAATAATAGCCATTATTCTTTTTGCGGGACTTATGTCACTGCCTCAAGACCCGTATGAAGCGGCCGAAGTAGACGGGGCATCGGCCCTACAGAAGTTTGCCCTTATCACTTGGCCCCTGCTCTCACCGTTTGTCTATATATCCCTTGCAATTCGTTCATTGGATGTTGCCCGTGCTTTTGATATTGTAGTAATTATGACTGGGGGAGGTCCTGCCCGGCGGACAGAGTTGTTATGGACGTACGTGTACCGCAAGGGGATGGTTGATGCCCGCTTCGGCATGGCAGCAGCTATGTCATATGTCGCTATTATAATCTCGGTACTGGTCACCTATTTCTTCTTTAGGCAACTGATAAAAAACAGAGTTGTGGAGTAATTTTTATGGCTATGAAAGAAAAACCGCTTAAACAAACGTTCTACTACTTTTTAGCAGTTGTTATCCTGCTTGTCTATATCATTCCTGCCGGATGGATAACCCTTACTTCACTCCGTCCGACGAAAGACATTCTGTCGAAACCCCCGGTGTGGGTCCCTTCGGATTTAAGCCTCAAGACATACCGGATGATCTTCTCTCGGGAGAGCCATGGAGAGATGTCGGTACCGGTAAAAGAATATTTTGTAAACTCGATTATTATTTCGTTTTCATCGACAATTTTGGCCCTGGCCATTGGGATGCTGGCCGGTTATTCGTTCTCGAGATTCCAATTCAAGGGGAAAAACACAATCTTTCTTCTCATCATGCTTTCGAGGGCTATCCCCGGCATTGCTTTGAGCCTTCCCCTGCTCATGGTGTACAGCCGTACCGCTTTGATCGATACGAAAATCGGGATGATCATCGCCTATATTGCTCTCAATGTGCCGTTTACCATCTGGCTTACCGACGGGTTTTTTCGCGAGATCCCCAAAGAGCTCGATGAATCGGCGAGCATTGACGGGTGCAGCCCCTGGATGGCGTTCTGGCGGATCGATTTCCCCTTGGCAGGCCCGGGAATTGCCGCTGCCGGTATTTTTGCTTTTCTTCTTTCCTGGAACGAGTTTGCCATTGCCAATGTGCTTACGAAGTCGTTAAACTCGAAGACGATGCCGGTAGGATTGTTCGATTTTGTAAACGAGTTCGTTATGGATTGGCGGGGAATGTGTACGATGGCGGTTATTATGCTCGTCCCGGCCATTGCACTTACCATCGCTATTCAGAAAAACCTCGTGCGGGGACTGACCTTCGGTGCTTTAAAAGAGTAACAGTAGTTAAAAATACCCAAAGGAGCTATGTATGGCTGACATTAAAAACATGAAACTTCAACCTTTACAGTACAGATTGCGGGGACGGCTTCCGAAGATCGGAATCCGGCCTACGATAGATGGAAGAATGCAGGGAGTGAGGGAATCACTCGAGAAACAAACCATGACCATGGCGGAGAATGCGGCCGCTTTTCTTAAGAATAATCTCCGTCATCCCAACGGTATGCAGGTGGAGTGTGTGATTGCAGACACCTGTATCGGCGGGGTGGCTGAAGCTGCAGCGTGTGCCGACAAGTTCGAACAGGAGGGTGTGGGTGTCTCGCTGACTGTGACCCCCTGCTGGTGTTATGGCACGGAAACGATGGACATGGACCCGTACACACCCAAGGCTGTGTGGGGTTTTAACGGTACGGAGCGGCCCGGCGCGGTGTATTTAGCGGCCGTGTTAGCGGCCCACAATCAAAAGGGGCTGCCTGCTTTCGGCATCTACGGACGGGATGTGCAGGATGCTGATGATACCTCAATCCCCGAAGACGTGCAGGAAAAACTGCTCAGGTTTGCGAAAGGGGGGCTTGCTGTGGCCCACATGAAAGGGAAATCCTACCTTTCGCTCGGCTCGGTTTCCATGGGAATCGGAGGGTCGATCGTCAATGAGGATTTTTTCCAGGACTATCTCGGCATGCGTAATGAGTATGTGGATATGTCTGAGTTTACCCGCAGGGTCGATGAGGAGATCTATGATAAAGAAGAGTTTGACCGTTCACTCGCCTGGGTGAAGGAAAACTGTAAAGAAGGAGAAGATCCCAATCCCAAAGAAAAACAGCACTCCCGGGAACGAAAAGATTGGGAGTGGGAGTATGTCGTAAAAATGGCCATCATTGCCAGAGATCTCATGATAGGAAATCCCAAACTGGCCGAACTAGGGTTCGGAGAGGAAGCATTAGGGCACAACGCGCTGGCAGGTGGTTTCCAGGGACAGCGGCAATGGACAGACCATTTTCCGAACGGGGACTTCATGGAGACAATGCTCAACTCCTCTTTTGATTGGAACGGTATCAGAGAACCGTTCGTCTTTGCGACCGAAAACGACAGCCTGAATGGTATATCCATGCTCCTCGGGTTCTTACTGACGGGAAGGGCCCAGATCTTCTCCGACGTGCGTACCTACTGGAGTCCGGAGGCGGTAAAACGGGTCACCGGCAAGGAGCTTACCGGGAACGCTGCCGCCGGTCTTATCCATCTGATCAACTCCGGATCAACCTGCCTCGACGGTACCGGAGAACAGGTACAGGACGGAGAACATGTTATCAAACAATTTTGGGAAGTAACCCCGGAAGAGGCCGGCAAATGTCTCGAGGCGACTCTCTTCTGCCCGGCGGATTTGGGGTATTTCCGAGGCGGAGGTTTTTCGACCGATTTTCTCACCCATGGAGACATGCCGGTTACTATGAGCAGGATCAATATCGTAAAAGGAATAGGACCGGTACTCCAGATCGCCGAAGGATGGACTGTCTCCATACCTTACGATGTGCACGACACATTGGATGACAGGACCAATCCTACCTGGCCGACCACCTGGTTCGCGCCCCGCTTGACCGGAGGGAGCAGGTTTTCCGACGTATATTCGGTCATGGCCAATTGGGGGGCCAATCACGGAGCAATCTCCTATGGACACATCGGGGCTGATCTTATTACACTGGCTTCAATGCTCCGTATCCCGGTCAACATGCACAATGTGCCGGAAGAGGCGGTCTATAGACCGAGTGCGTGGAGCAGCTTCGGCATGGACCTGGAAGGCTCCGATTATCGGGCCTGCCGGAATTTCGGACCGCTCTACGGGTAATGCCGCAGCGGACCGCACGACCTGGACCGAAAAACCTGGAGGTTTGTATGTTAAAAGGGATACCCCATATTATATCTCCCGAACTGTTCTACGTATTGATGTCCATGGGACACGGTGACGAGATCGTCTTCGGTGATGCCAATTTCCCCGCGGACAGTATGGCGGAGAGGATCGTACGGAGCGACGGCCACAGGATTACCGATTTGCTCGAGGCAGTTCTCCCCTTTTTCCCACTCGATGATTTCGTTGAACAGCCTGCAGCCATAATGCAGAAAGTCCCCGGGGACGCGACGCCGACACCGATATGGGACACCTACCGGAAAATAGTCGAAAAGCACGAGAAACTGCCTGCAGGGCTCGAGCAGATGGAGCGGTTTGCCTTTTATGAGCGGGCAAAAAAGGCGTATGCAATTGTTGCCACCGGAGAGACCGCTTTGTATGCGAATATTATTCTAAAGAAAGGAGTGGTCCGACTTTAAATGAAACTCGAGAAAAGAAAAGCTCTCATAACAGGTGCCTCGAGAGGAATCGGAAGAGCAGCCGCACTCGCCCTTGCCGATGCGGGCGTGGACTGCATGCTCGTAGGAAGAAACACGGATGCCTTGCAGCGGGTTGCAGAGCAGATTACCGGTAAGGGGAGAAGGGCTGAATATATGAGCATCGACCTTACCGATCCTTCCGCGCCTGAGAAGATCGTCGGGAACATGGTCGAGATGTTAGGCGGGATCGATTACCTCATCAATAACGCGGGAGCGGCCCTCTCAAAACCGATAGAAGAGACAACGGCGGAGGATTGGGACAAGATTATGTCAATTAATGCCCGGGCACCGTTTCTCCTCTGCAGGGCGGCAATCCCGCAGCTGCGCAGAAGTGTCAGGGAGAACGGCGGGCCTGCGATCATAAACATCTCTTCGGTCGTGGGGAGAAAAGGGTACACCGACCAGGGAGCCTACACAGCCTCGAAACACGCGCTTCTCGGATTCACTAAGGTACTTGCCAAAGAGCTGCAGGCGGATGACATCCGGGTGCACGCCCTCTGCCCGGGGGGCGTTGATACGGAGATGATCGCTCAGATGCGGCCGGACCTCGACAAATCTGTCCTCATCGCTCCGGAAGAAATAGCCGATATCATCCTCTTCCTTCTCACTCACAGAGGGAATGCTGTAATAGATGATATCAACATCCGCAGGGCTGCGGGCACTGCCTGGGCGTA
>CAZKZZ010000092.1:0-14566 GCA_964557375.1 uncultured Spirochaetales bacterium
TATTTGTAAAGAAATCGGGATACTCCCGAATACCGGGGACATCGTCCACCTCGAAAAAATCGATATTCTCTTTGGGGAGGAATCCGGTAAGCCAGTCGTATAGATACTCCTGGCCCCGCTTCTCCTCACCTGTCGGGGGGAGGTTTTCGGTGGGAATTTGTATCAATTCAGAGAGCCGCTCCAAAATGGTCTCACGGTTCTTTTCTATCCATGTGTTGATTTCTTCGGTGTAGTTCATACGGATTGTCCCTTAAGCGGTAAGCTCTATTTTCAAATCCTCCGCCACCGGTTCGATGATGAAAAAATCCCCCGGGACGGTCTTTAAAATCGAACAGGGAACAGTCGGGGTGACCGGCCCATGCAAGGCGAGTCTGGTTATAAACTTCTGCCATACGATCCCTCCGGCATAGCTTCCGTCCGGAGTAAGCCCGCACCCGTCGTTCCACCAGCTGCGACGGTCGGCATTGAGCAGGGTCGTGGAGGCAGTGGTATACGCCTTCGGCGGGACGAACGGCCAGGCCCCGTGCATGTCGGTCACCGCCATCTGAATCGTAGAGATGGGATGAAAATCGACCAGACGCGGTTTCGCCTTCTTCCACGCTTCCATGTCCATGCCGTACTTTTCCGCCAGGTGGGGGTCCCAAAAAGAGAAGTGTCCGCTCAAGCCGGTCCCTCCGTAGATGATGTGTGCGCCCTTCGCCCCCGGTTCGTTCCGCGCCTCCACGATCATCTCGTCGTAATTGTCGATGTTCTTACTCGAGGGGAAATGGATCTGGTTCTCCGGAATGCGCAGCGCCGGGTCCAACCTGGAAATAAAGTGTTCATTGATCGTATAGTGGAACGATCCCGGCCAGTTCGGGTCGATGTCTTTTCCGTCCTCATCGGCATACTCATCCATGGAGAAAAAATGAACATGGTGCAGGGGGATATTCAGGGCGTTTACCATGTCCGCGAGCAGCTGATATTGAAAAATAGGCCCGGTAGGAAAGACACCAACGAACTGTTTGCCCTCTTCGAGTGCTTTCTTGATGCGGACCAGCATATCAAGGGCCATCTGAAAATGAAAATCCTTTACCGGCAGCACCTTGATATTGAAATCTTTATGCGCCTCTTTCGGAGGCGCGGCTATATCCTCTTTCTTGATTTTCGCCACCTTTTTGCACACTTCCATATCTTTGAAAGCGAGGAAGCTCGAGGGTTGGAATGTAATTAAATCGATATCGGGATTGAATTCACTGCTCATATCATCCTCCGGATGGTTTTTTATAATAAAACCCATGATACCACCCGAGGCTGTTATGTACAACTCTATGAGAGCAGCACCTCGTCGTTCTGCAGTTCTTCCTTTCGGATCTGATGGAACTTCTCGACGAGCTTGTCTATGGTAAGTTTTTTCTTCTCTTCGCCTTCGATATCGAGGATGATCTCGCCTTTGTCCATCATGATGATGCGGTTGCCGTACTCGATGGCCTGGGCCATGTTGTGGGTGACCATCATGGTGGTGAGGTTGTACTCTTCGATGTACTCCCGGGTCAAGCGGAGCACAATACTGGCATTTTTCGGGTCGAGCGCTGCAGTGTGCTCATCAAGGAGGATAAGAGCCGGTTCGGAGAGGACCATCATCAGCAGGGTAAGGGCCTGCCGCTGTCCGCCGGAGAACTTGAGGACATTCTCCTTGAGCCGGTCCTCCAAGCCCATATCGAGGTTTTTCAGTTTTTCCCGGAAGAACTCCCGTTTTTTCTGGTTGAGCGATATGCGCAACCCCTTGAACCCCTTGCGGTAGCTTATCATCATGTTGTCTTCGAGGGTCATGTTGGATGCGGTCCCGAGCATGGGATCTTGGAAAATCCGCCCGATGTATTTTGCCCGTTTATATTCCGGTACTTTGGTTACATCGACATCGTTTACCAGGATCTTTCCCTCGGAGGGGAAAATCGTCCCCGCGATGAGATTGAAAAGGGTCGTTTTTCCGGCCCCGTTCGAGCCGATGATGGTAATGAAGTCCCCTTCGTTTACCCGTAGATTGATGTTTTTAATGGCCGCGTTTTCATCCGGAGTCCCTTCGCTAAACACCTTGGTGACCTGTTCCAATCGAATCATGGTTTCGGCGCCTTTTTCTTTTTCTTGATTTTGAACTGGCTTACGGCGAGGGAAGCGATGATGAGCAGTCCGGTTATGAGTTTGAGATCGTTTGGAGTCAGCTTGATGTAGTAGCCGTAGTACCGGCCGACGAACATGATCGCCCTGAAGATGATCGAGCCGAGAATAGCACGGGAGAGCAGAAGGCTTATCCGGGTAGTTCTTATAAAGAACTCGCCGATCATCACCGAAGCAAGCCCGGCAATGATGATTCCCTGCCCCATGTTTACATCGGCAAAACCCAAGTATTGAGCGGCAAACGCTCCGGAGACGGCTACAATGCCGTTGGAGAGCCCCACCCCGATGATCTTCAGATATTCGGGATTTACACCCTGGGTGATGATCATCTGTTCATTGTTTCCCATTGCCCCCATGGTCAATCCCATATCGGTGCGGAAGAACACCGAGAGCAAGACTACGACGATAATCACTACGAATGCAAAGAAAACCAGCATGGACTGTTCATCACTCAAGGAGCCGCCGAAGAGACTGTTTATTCGGGTGAGAATCGTCTCTACCCTGATCAGGGGGAGGTTGGCCCTGTTTCCGAGAACTCTGATGTTGACCGAGTAGAGCATGGTCATGGTAAGAATGCCTGCAAGAAGGTTGGGCACGTGGAGTTTGTTGTGGATTACCGCGGTAACGGCCCCGGCTATGAGCCCGCCGCCGAATGCCACCAGTAGTGCCACCATCGGGTTCGCGCCATTTACCAGCATAGAAGCCATGATCGCCGCCCCTAAGGGGAACGAACCGTCTACCGTGAGGTCCGGAAAATTCAGAACCCGGAAGGTGATAAACACCCCCAGGGTCATGATCCCGTATATAAAACCTTCTAAGAGGATTCCCTGTATCATCTCTACCGCCGTTTCTCAGCCGGTTTCCCAGCTTATTCCTTTACTACTAATGACCCCTATGTAGGGTTATTAGAGGTGCCCATTAAATGCTCCCGGCGGCGGGAAGTGCGGATTCCGCTGCCGCCGCCGAGGCACTCTTTAGATGTGTAGTTTAGGCTATCTTTTCTCCAGTTCTCCGTCTCTTATGACCAAATTGGCCCGCTGCATAACGGCTTTGGGGATTTTAATCCCCAGTTCATCCGCAACGTCCAGATTGATCAAAAGCTGGTCTACATCGGAGGGGTCGGACATGAACTGGGTAGGAATACTTCCGGGGTCTTCTCCGTTCAGGATCCGGTCGATGAGCCGTCCGGTCGCCCTGCCGTGCTTATAATAATCGAAGCCCAATGCAGCCATTACGTCGTACTCCTGAGCGGAGCTCGGGTCTGCCGACATGACCGGTTTCCCGGATTTGAGAGACACATCACAGAGTGAGCTCAAAGCGGAGACGACGGTATTGTCCGTGCTCACATAAAACGCATCGACCCTGTCCGCGATACTCTGGGCCGCCTGTTTTACTTCGGCAGAGTTGGCGACAGTTGATTCAACGAACTCAATTCCGAGCTCATTACACGCTTCTCTTGCCATATCGGCGAGCACGACCGCATTGGTCTCTCCGCTTGCATACACATGGCCTAAGGTACCCACTTCCATGATTTCGGTAAGGAGCTGGATCTGCTCTTTCACAGGCGTCATATCCGAATAACCGGTAACGTTTTCTCCGCCCCCTTCCAGGGATTCGACAAGTCCGGCACTTACCGGATCGGTTACCGCGGAAAAGACCACCGGGATGTCGTTGATTGCTTTGACCAGGGCCTGCGAAGTGGGAGTGGCAATTCCTACCGCTACATCGACCCCTTCACTCTTGAACTTATTGGCGATCTGGGCGGCGGTATTCGAATCTCCCTGCGCATTCTGCAGATCGTAGGAAATATTGTCCCAGCCCAATTCTGTCAGTTCATCCTGGATTCCCTGTTCACACGCGTCCAGAGCAGGATGCTGCACGATCTTCGAAATTCCGATCTTTATTTGCTGTTGTTCTTCGACAGCCTCGGCCTCAGCTTCCGGCTGTGCTTCCTCTTCTGCTGCTTCCTGCTGACCTCCGGCCCACATAAAAGCAGCACTCAAGAGAATTAAAAGGACTGATAGTACGACTATTCTCCTTTTCATATGTCGCTCCTTTAGTAAGTAGTGTTCGAATCCTTTCTATTGCAAACTTCCGGCTCGTGTATGTTCAAAGATGATAGTATCGGGCTGCTCAGGGTCGCCGTACTGTTTAATAGAAACGATTGACATTCTATTTAAATAGAAGATTGGTAAAAAATCAAGTGATAATTTCGGTAAAAAGGCTGATCCATTTTTCCGCGACGATCCTGATATCGTAACGGTGCCGCACTACCTTGCCTTCCGCTGCAGCCGCTTTCCGGTAGAGACTGCGGTCCCCCAAAACCCGGAGCATCACATCCGCAGCTTCCTCCGGGTCCGCATGACACAATACAGTCTCACCGTCGTGAAACCGGCGACCGCCCTTTAAAAGGAGCTCACGGTAGGGGACAGTCTCACCGGGGCCTTGGATGTCCTGAGTGACGACGGGGACACCGCAGGCCATCGCTTCGATGACCGGTATACCGAACCCCTCCCATTCGGAGAGAAGTACGAACAAATCGAGGCTGCGGTAATACTCGGCCAAGCGGGCCGGGGAGAGATCAGCGGTTATAATTTCAATGTGCTTTTCTATACCATGCCGGCGGGCGAGATTGCCTAAGTCCCAGCCCGACGGGGAACTGAGCTTATCTGTTTTTATCCGGAGGCGTGGCTGTAAGGCTGTTGATGCGCTGTTTGTTGTCCTCGCACCTCCGCCGGGTAAACCGGAGTGCACATGTCCGGCGTCTCCACCCGAGTACTTCCTGCAAAACAGTGCAAACGCCTCGAAGAGCGTGTCCCACCGCTTGCGGTGATTATTTGTACCCACCGATCCGATGGTAATCGGACCTTGGTCTCGAACTTCGCACGTTTCTGAGTTGGGCCGAAACACGGTGGTATCGACACCGTGGGGGATGACCGGGCCGATCCGCTCTACCCCGCTTCGGTACAGGATCAGAGCGGTTTTTTCAGTGAGAGGGACGGGAAGTGCGGGTTCGAGGGATGCGGGATTAATCGGTTTGGAGAATTGCGCCCAGAGATAGATGTGCCCTCCGGTGTCCTCGACGGCTGAGGTCTCACTGCGTAGAAACGGGAACTGGTCGGGGTACCCGAGGAGAATGGTCCTCTCATGAGGGGTTGAAAACGCCAGCCGCACAGCAGAGTCAGATGCGGAACCGACTGCAACCTCTACCCCGGACCTGCGAAGCGCATCAGCTAAAGTCCGGATCTGATAGGTAAACGACGTCCGTTTATCCAGGGCCAGCCCTGAAATGATGCGGATTTTCATCAAGCTCCATCCTACTCCATTTTCCTTTGACACGATAGTGGGAATAGGTACAATGAAAGGCCGGGAGGAACCATGAAGGAGTACGATCTCATCATTATCGGGACTGGGTCGGCAATGAATATCGCCGGGCCATACCTGCATCAGCATCCGGATGCGAAAATAGCGGTCATCGATAAGGACGATCCGGGAGGGATCTGTCTTACCCGGGGGTGTATCCCCTCCAAACTGCTCCTCTACCCGGCTGATCTTGTCCGCACTGCAGAGAAAGGAAGCGGTCTCGGCATCGAAATAAACGTCGAAAAGGTGCATTTCAATGCTGTGATGGAAAGAATGCGGCTCATTGTCAGCATGGATATCATGCAGATTCGAGAATCACTTAAAGCTTCCCCCGCAATTGATTATTTTCCTGAGCCGGCTGCATTTATAGAACCGTATACCCTTACCGTCGGTGAAGAGACGATCAAGGGAGATATGATTTTTCTCTGTACAGGATCAAAACCGTTTATTCCCGATATTCCCGGACTGAAAGAAAGCGGGTATTACGACAGCGATTCATTTCTCGAGCTCAAGGAACTGCCTCGCCGGTGGGTCATTATCGGGGGCGGGTACATCGCAGCCGAATACGGCCATTTTCTCTCCGCAATGGGGGCGGAAGTGACAATCCTCGGCAGAAACTCCCGATTCTTGAAAGAAGAGGAGCCGGAGATATCTAAACTCGCCCAAAAAACGATGGCAGAAGACATGACAATCCATACCGGGGCCGAGGTAACGGAAATCAGCCGCGGGGCAAACGGGGAGGGTGTTACGGTTTTAGCACGAAAGGGGGATGAATCTATTACGGTCGAAGCTGATGCAGTGCTTGTGGCATCGGGAAGAGCGCCTAACAGCGACATTCTCGACCCGGATGCGGGCGGTATTGAGACGACACCGGAAGGATGGATCAAAGTAGACAGTTCCTTCGAAACGAGCCAAAAAAACGTGTGGGCTTTCGGGGACGCAACAGGAAAGCATCTCTTTAAGCATGTGGCCAATTACGAGTCGGAGATCGTCTACTACAATGCGGTAACCGGAGAGGACCCTCCGCTCGCTCCGGACTACCGGGCAGTTCCCCACGCGGTATTCACATATCCGGAAATCGCCGCTGTCGGGATGGGGGAGTCGGAGGCGGTTGCGCTTTACGGCGAGGAGAACATCGCCATCGGCTTTTCGCTTTTCGAACAGACTGCAAAAGGGATGGCCATGGACCTGCATGAAAGTAGTTTCTTCGTCAAAGTTATACTCCACGATGAAAGCGAAGAGATATTAGGGGCGCACATTATCGGCCCGGAAGCCTCGGTGCTTATCCACGAGATAATTGCTGCAATGAACAGCGCCGAACGGACCTTTCCCTACGGGATGATGCATATCCACCCCGCCTTGAGTGAGGTAGTTGCCAACGCATTCGGTGAGCTGATGAGCATTGCGGATTATCATCATCTGCTCTCCCATCTTACCGGCGAGGCCGACCACGACCATCATCACCACGATCATGACGATGATCACGATGGTGATCATCACGGTGGTGATAATGCCTCCTGAGCGCTGTCCCGAAAAAATGCAATTATTAAAATAAAGGCAACGCCGCAGAGAAGAAGGGGAAACATCCAGAAACGTCTGTAAAAAACCTCACCGGTTTCGGGGGATGTAAGCAGGTCCATGATCCAGCCTCCGCTGCTGTTCCCGGCAAGGTTTGCAAGCCCCATCGTCGCCAAAAGAAACAACTGTTGGACGCCGGTCTTCGCCTTTCTCTCACTCAATCCGTCCAGATAAACGAACGCACCGCCGTAGAACAGTGCAAAATTGAGACCGTGAAAAAAAATACCGACGAGTACGATAATTTTCGGCCCGCCGATTAGAAGCCCGATAAACCGTACCGCGCTAAAGATAATCCCTAAAGCGAATACCTTTTTAAAATTCCACCGTGCAAGCAGGACACCGAGCAGAGCCATACCGGCAACCTCGCTCATCTGCCCCAAGCTCATCGCAGGCATAAGGCTCGATTCGGGAAACCCGATCTGATAGAGAAAGGGGGCGGCCGCAAAATAGTAATACCGGTCGCACACCGAAACCAGAAACCCGGTGATGAGAAGCAAGAGAGGTCCCTTCTGACGAAGGACGGCCAGAGATTCTTTCGGAATAAAAGTAGTTCGTTTTCTTTCTTCTTCTCTCGAGACCGGAATAAAAAGGGAGAGTGCGCAAAGAAGCACTCCCGTACCGGCGGCGACGAGGAGCGCGTGAGAGAGACGCCCCTCACCTCCCTTGATATAAAAATAACCGAAAAACCAGGCGGCCGCGATCCAGCCGATCGTCCCCCACATCCTGATGCCCCCGAAGCTCTGCTTCGGATTGGAGACATGATGAAACGTGATCCCGTTTAACAGCGAAGAGGTCGGCTGCATCAGCATCATATAACAGAGCCAGAGGATGAGTACCGGGAGGAACACGGTTTGGAAAAAGAGGGTAAAAATCAAACCTGCGGCAAGAACATGGAGTACCGCGTAGAGTCGTTCAGTGCTTATACTTTTTTCGGCAACAAGGCTTAAAAGCAGCGGGGCAGTCACCGACGAAAACGCGGTCATAGAGAGCACCCATCCGGCCTGTGACCCCGTAAACCCGAGGTATTCTTTCAAATACACCGTCATGATGGGCACAATTGATCCGAGAGCAAAATACTGAAAGAATGTTACCGTTGAAATCCGGATTTTAATATTCGGCCGCATTGGTACGGAGTCTACCCTGTTTTAGGCAGGTTCTAACCGTTGAACTTGGAGTAGACCAGGGTCGATTTCGTACTGCCGAACCCGAAGGCGTTTGAAACAGCGATGTCTACTTTTTTCTCCTGGGCCTCGTTGGGTACGAGATTGAGATGATCATATCCCGGTTCCTTGTTTTCAAGGTTGAGTGTCGGCGGCACCAGGCCGCGGTTTATGGTACAGATCGAATAGATCGACTCGATTGCTCCTGCCGCACCTAAGGTGTGGCCTACTGATGATTTTGTAGAAGAGATCGCGAGGTTCTCGTTACCCTTGAAAATGGTACTCAGGGCAGCGAGCTCCCCTACATCCCCCACCGGAGTAGAGGTCGCATGGGCGTTGACATAATCAACATCACCGGGGTCTACTTTTGCCCGGTCCAAAGCAAGAGTCAGGGCCCGGCGCTCACCGTTTCCGTCCGGTGCTGTGGCGGTAATATGGTAGGCATCACTTGCAGATGAGAACCCGAGCACTTCAGCATATATGGTAGCACCCCGTTTTTTCGCGTGCTCGAGTTCTTCTAAGATGAGGACCCCGGCACCTTCGGCAATAACAAATCCGTCTCTGCCCGTATCAAACGGCCGTGAGGCCTTCTCAGGCGTATCGTTGTAACCCGTACTCATCGCTTTTGCCCGGCAGAATCCGGCAATGGCCAAAGGATGGACCACCGCATCACTCCCCCCGGTTATCACCACATCAGCCTCATCGAGCTGGATGGCGCGTGCACCGCTGGAAACGGAGTCCGCCCCGGTAGAACAGGCACTTACCACACTATAGTTGGGTCCCTTGAATCCGTATTTGATCGCAACCTGCCCGCTGGCGAGATTGATTACCTGGGCGGGAATAAAAAACGGAGAAATTGCCTTCTGGCCCCGCTCGGCAAAATCGAGTGCGCCGGCAGTAATAGTTGAAAATCCTCCAACCCCGGAACCGAGGATCACACCGGTCCGTTCGAGCGCTTCCTCATCTTCGGGTTTCCATCCCGCGTCTTGGAGCGCCTCTTCTGTCGTAGCTAAAGAGTAGAGAATAAAACGGTCGTTCCTGCTTCGCTCCCGTCTGCCGAAAAGGGCCTCTTCGTTGTATTCCCCTTCTCCCTCACCTTTGGGGATAATTCCTGCTATTTTCGAGTCCAGTTCATCGACTTCAAAATGTTCGATGCGTCGGACCCCCTGATCACCCCGGACCAGCCGTTTCCAATTATGCTCAACGCCGATCCCCAGCGGGGACAGTATGCCCATTCCGGTTACTACAACTCGTCTCATGTTTGTTCTCCTCTTGCCGGTATCTTCGATTACAGTCCTTAGAAAATAATGAATTTTTTCATAACCATCAACCTGCCGGGTGGGAGGCGATTTCTCCGGAACAGATTGTTCCTCGGGTACGATTTCAGGTTGAAAACCGGCTCCATTTCCCGTAGTATCTGTTCCCATGACCGAGACAAAATACACCTTCTGCAGAATCTGCGAAGCCGCATGCGGCCTGATCATTGAAGTCCAAGACAACCGGATCCGTTCGATCAAACCGAACCGGGACCATGTCGGGTCCCGGGGTTTCGCCTGTATTAAAGGGCTTCGATTCGACGAGATCGTGCACAGTCAGGACCGTATAACGGCACCTCTCAAACGAATTGACGGCAGCCTCGAACCGATCTCCTGGGAGCAGGCCCTGAAAGAGATCGGCACAAAACTCCGGAAACTGATCGACATTCACGGCCCCGATTCCATCGGTATGTATGTGGGAAACGGTGCAGGATTTTCACTTCTGCACACCTTCTTCGGCCAGGGATTTGCAAAAGCAGTAGGAACGAAAAACGTCTTCTCCAGCGCCACCCAGGACTGCAGCAATAAGTTCGCCGTCGCGGAGAAGATGTACGGGTTCCCGCTGCTCCAGCCGGTACCCGATTTCGAGCAAAGCAGCTGTCTTATCATCCTCGGGGCCAACCCCGCTGTCTCCAAGTTTTCATTCAACGGTATTCCCAATGTACTGCCCAGGCTCAAAGCGGCGGAGAAACGGGGGTGCAGGATCGTCTCCGTCAATCCCCGAAAAACAGAGACGGTCCACTCTTTAGGAGAACACCTTCCCATTCGGCCCGATACCGACCTGTTTTTTCTCCTCGCCATTGCGCATCGATTGATCAACAGCGGTCCGGACCGTATCGACCGGGAGCGAACAGCACGGTATATGAAAAACTTCGAACAGTTCGAAACTTTGACTGCACCGTGGACCCCGGAACGGGCTGCCCGGGTTACCGGTATCCCTGCCGAAAAAATAATCGAGCTCGCCGACTACTTCGGCAATGCTGAAAGCGGTTCCATCTACTCTTCTACCGGCATCAACCAGAGCTCCAATGGAACTCTCACCTTCTGGGTCCAGGAAGTGATCAATGCGATTACCGGGAACCTCGACCGGGAGGGCGGAACGCTCGTCGGGGAGGGGATTATCGATTTTCCGAGACTGGCTACGGGTTCCGGCTCTATGGGGAGTACTGCCAGGTCCCGCATCGGAGACCTCCCGGCCGTTATGGAGGGCCTTCCCGGAGCAATTCTCCCCGAAGAGGTCCTCACTCCCGGCGATGGGCAGGTCCGCGCCCTTATAACAAGTGCCGGGAACCCCGCCCTCTCCATCCCCAATGCAGCAAAAATGGAAAAAGCGCTCGAAGCGCTCGAACTCCTCGTATGTATCGATATCCTCCCCAGCCGTACGACAGATTTTGCCCATTATGTCCTCCCCGGCATTACTCCTCTCGAACATCCCGATATCAACTACATCTTCCAATCGATGGCCGGCATCTGCGGCATCCACCAGTTGAGCTACACCGATACGGTCATCGAGCCGGGGCCGGACCAGAAAGAGGAGACCTGGATTTTTACCGAACTGGCCCGTGCTGCGGGACTCAGCCTGTTCGGTTCCCGTTTTTTGGGTTTCCTGATCGAAGTCGACCGGTCATTGTCTAAAATACCTCTCCTCGGACCGCGGCTGGCCATGAAATCGGAGAAACTCCTGGGATTGATTCTGCGTGCCTCCCGAATCACTACCCTGAAAAGGATAAGGAAGCAGCCCAACGGGATTCCCCTGCCGCCGAGTAAGCCGGATTCCTTTCTGGGGAAACGGGTGATGACCGAGGACGGTCTGGTCGATCTCGCCCCGACCGAGTTCGTAGAGCGGGCGGAAGTAACAATCGAGGAGCGCTACGCATATGAACTGGAGAACGCCGATCGTTTCAAACTGGTCAATAAACGGGAGACGATCACCCACAACTCCTATTTCCACAACGCCCCATCCTGTGTTAAAGGGGAGAAAAACACCAATTACGTTTACCTCAATCCGGACGATGCAGACCAATTGGGAATACGGGAAGGCGATCGGGTCCGGCTGAGTACGGATGTCGGGAAAGCGGTCCTGCCGGTGCGGATTACCTCGGAGATGATGAACCGCACTGCTGCAGTCCCCTGGGGATGGGGACATCAAAACGCCCGGGGGCTGTCGGTAGCCTCCAAAACAGGCGGGGCAAACATTAACAGTGTGACCCGTTCGGGCCCTGAAAGTGTGGACCCACTCTCAGGGATGGCACACCTTACCGGTCTCGTAGTCGAGATCGAGAAGGAAGAGTGATCGACAAGAAAAGAGGGGCAGTCTCCCGCTTACACAGTTTTGATCTCTTTAGGTTTACACAGGTTCTTTTTTGACTCAGCTGCCCTCCCGCACTTGGCACAGATAAACCCGGGTGATCCGACCAGTGCAGCGTACGTTTCGAATTTTTTCTCCGGGAACTTCTTGTCCGACAGCTTACACAGCTTCTTTTTCTCATACCCTCCCATCTGCATTGCCTCCCTTTACCGCCATGCGGAATGATTACTATAATAATAATATATTTTACCCTCTTTGACAAAACCTTTCTGTGTGTGGATACTAACAGACATGATAACTGATCTACTGTATAAAAGAAGAAGCGTCCGGTCTTTTGAAAAAAAACCGGTCGAAGCGGAAAAAGTCGAACAATTGACCGAAGCGGGTCTCTTGAGCCCCTCATCGAGAAGTTTTTACCCTTGGGAGATCATCGTAGTCGATGATCCGGACCGCATTGAGACCTTATCTAAAGCAAAACCCCATGGTGCGTCCTTTTTGGCCGGCGCTCCCTTGGCGTTCGTTATCGCGGCAGATCCTGATAAAAGTGACGTGTGGGTAGAAGACTGTTCGATTGTGGCAATCCTCGTGCAGTTGAAGGCGGAGGAGCTGGGGCTCGGCTCCTGCTGGATACAGATCCGTAACAGGACCCACCAAAACGGTGAAAGCTCGGAAGATCATGTAAAGCGGTGCTGCAATCTGCCCGAACGGTTTCGAGTGGACTGCTTAGTGGCGATCGGTTATCCGGGCGAGGAGAAAAAGCCCCGGACTAAAGATGATCTCGACACTGCCAAGGCGCACCGCAACTACTTTGAACCGGCGATGTGATGGCTCCGCATTGGTAACTTGTCATCCGCCGATGACTTGTCATTCACCGGGATAGACAAAAAAGAGGGGTGCGTCGAGCAGCCGGACCGCTTCTTTCATTTTCTGCCGCTCTTCGGGACGGTGGAACCCGAGAGCGTAGACGGCTTCCCACATAAAGACCCACCCCCCTACAAAAATACCTTCGATTACTGTAAGGGAAAATGCGTTCTCCGTTAAGAATGTATCTACAATGTTCGCTATGAACAGGAGGACCAAAGCGAGTACCGCCAGAAAAGCGGTATGCCGGTACTCCCGTTTTCGCCGCTGTTTATAGGTCCTGATGAGATACCGAAAGTAATACCGGAAACTCCTCTCGAGCTTCTGTTCCTGTTCCGCCGACTTTTCTTCCGATTCGATCTCGAACCGTACGGCTATACCTTCGGAGAACGGGATCTCCTTCGAGCAGTCTTCTAAGTAATCGATAAGCTCCGGATGCATGTCTCTTCTATCGAACTTCGAATTGTCCCAAGGATGATAGAAATCGAAGAAACGATCCAGTTTAACATCGATGATATACTCTCCTGTAGCCGGATCAGCATCATAGACCTGTTTATAATCTTCGTACATGAATATACTCCTAACGCCCGATTATAGCAGAAATCCATCAGTTGACGAAACAAAGCGGGTAAGTAAGATAATACAATAACGATATGTACCCCGCGATCATGACCAACAGTTCCAATCCATTTGCCCATCACACCCTCGGCACCCGCGTCCCCGGCCTGATCGATGAAGTTCTCGAACGGAATCCGCAGTTCTCCGGTGCGGTCAGGGAGGAACTCAGAAGACTGCGGTCGGATCTCGAGGAAGACCGTCCTATTATGCCGCTCGAAGAGGCAGCCTGGGATTACCAGATGTGGGAGAGCACCTGGAAAATGCTCGAGGGGAGGAGCTGGCTCGATGCACCCTGGTTCCAGGCGGAAACGTTTCTCTACCGAAAACTGATCCAGATCGTCCGGTTCTGGGAACTGGGACAGGACCCGTTTTGGCCGATAAAAGAAGAGGAACTTTCGAGTAACAACGTTCGAGACACTATAAGGCTCGGATTCGAGCTGGAAAGCAGCGCGGAGGAGCGGATAGCCGCTCTTCTGGCCCTGAGCCTGTGGGGGAACAGGATGGATTTGAGCTACAAGGCATCCATGGCTTTGGGAAGCGGTTCTGCTGATGAGGACGACCTCATTATAAACAACGCCTTCTCTGCAGCGGGGGATATTGCCGGGGGGGTGGGACCCGTCCATCTGGTAACGGACAACGCGGGTGCTGAGCTTGCCGCCGATCTGGTATTGGCTGACTACCTTATGAACGAACTCGGTATTCCGGTGTGGTTTCATGTCAAACTGTTTCCGACCTATATAAGTGACGCAACAGCGGAGGATGTACGCCGGCATATCACCGCAATGAAAGGGCTCGAAGACACCGATGCGGTTGCCTGCGGAACCAGGCTCGAACAGTACCTGCATCAAGGTACGTTCCGGGTCCTTCCCCACCTCTTCTGGAACTCACCGTTTTTCTTAGACTCCGCCCCGTCGGCCTTACTCGAAGTGCTCAAAAAGGGTCGAATTACCATCTTCAAAGGAGATATGAACTACCGGCGTTGTGTTCATGACCGGCTCTATCCGCCGGATTATCCCTTCAAAGAAGCAACTTCATATTTCGACCACCCCATGCTCATGGTGCGGACCCTGAAAAGTGATGTTATTACCGGTCTACCTCCCGGCAAGGCGGAAGAACTGGACCGGGTCGAGCCCGCCTGGCGGAACAACGGAAGAAGAGGTATTATTCAGTACAACCATGGCTGATAACCTTACTACAACGGAACG
>CAZKZZ010000093.1:0-7318 GCA_964557375.1 uncultured Spirochaetales bacterium
TGCGGGACGCTTTATACCTGCCGCAACCTGATGCCCATACACGTTTGATCGAGCAGTTCGACAGGTATTTTGATCTGGAGGATATTACAGCAGCCAAGCTCGAAGAGCGAGTTTTGGATAAAGAGGAATATTGGGGATGGCCTAACGGTATCGCCGTAGAAACTCAGGTGATAAAACAGGCTGACGTTATTCAGCTCTGCAACCTCCATGATATCTTTGATAAGGATACTATTAAGGCGAACCTCGACTACTATGAACCGCGGACCCAGCACGGGTCTTCGCTGAGCCCCTCCGCCTACGCGCTCGCCTGTACTGCGGTGGGATATACCGAACGGGCGTTTCATTATTTTCTCAAATCATGCACTATCGATCTCTACGATACGAATAAACCGGTTAGCGGGGGAACATTCATCGGCGGGCTGCATACTGCATCATGTGGTGCGGCCTGGCAGATGATTGTTTACGGTTTCGCGGGGCTCAAGGTAGAGAAGGAACTGCTCCGCTTCAGTCCATTGTTACCAAAACGGTGGAAACGGATTTCGTTTCATCTCGTTTTCCGGGCGAACGGAATAGATGTCTCCTGTACCAATACAACCGTCGAAATAGGAGCGTTACCTGGTAATAGCTTTTCGGTACATGTGGAAGTAGCCGGGGAACGCAAAGATGTCCCCCCGGGTGAACGGGCCAAGTTCACAATCAAATGAAAAAAGTGGACAATCATTCAGAACTCAATAATGCCTTTTCAGTCGGCCCCATGATTATCTTCACACTGATGGTGTTCTTCAATTTCTTGAGTAGAGGGCTTTTTGCTCCGCTCCTACCGATTATCGAAGAGGAGTTTGCTATCAGTCACGCCGCTGCCGGGTCCCTTTTCTTGATTATGTCTGTGGGATTTAGCGGCATGATGATCTTATCCGGTTTTCCGGCAAAACTACTCACCCACCGGGGGATGATCATCTTCTACGAACTGTTCCTGGGAGGAGCACTTTTTCTCTGCGCTCTGAGTAATTCGTTTCGGTTCTTTCAGTTTTCCGTGTTCTTGGTTGGGGTCAGTGCCGGCCTCTATGCCCCGTCCGGCCTTGCTTCAATCACTTCTTACATAAAGAAAGACCACTGGGGCAAGGCTATGGGTATTCACGAGCTCGGACCGAGTTTGGGACTGTTGTGCGCGCCCCTTGTCATTGGGTTCGGAACAGTAATGTTCCCTTGGAGGACAGTGGTTGTGTTCATAGCTGCAGCCAACTGGGCGGGGGCTGCTTTGTATACAGTGTGGGGGAAGGGGGGAAGATTTCCGGGGGAGCCTCCTCATTTTGAAAATCTGAAACCGATTGCAGCGTTCTTTTTATTCCGTTGCTTGCAATACCCAAGAAGGGATAGCTCACAGGTATCTTCACTATCGATCAGTTTTCGATCAGTTTTTGATACGAGTTCACCATATGCGGAACGACTCTCGAGCTAAACTTTTTTCTAATGGGTGGGATCCTGGTTATAAGTACGATGATTGATATGATAAAACGAAGGGCCCGTTTGCGGTGGGGGAGATCTTTATAAACCCCCATCTTTTTATACGCTTTATGATCAGCTTGAAACAGAAGTCGTAGATGGACCCAGATATCATCACGGAAGATCTTCATACCGCCGATACCCCGGAAGGTCTTTGGCCGAACGTACCCGGATTTTGCCATTGCAATAGAGTCGGCAGCAAAGGAATGGAGGTCTTTAAGAATACGGTCAGTGTCTTCCGATTCATCTGAGGCGGTGCCGAATATATTGGCACCCTGAATCTCCATCCACGCATCGAATATCTCCTGCATGTTATGAAGGTGGGAGAGGGGGCCGGAGACCAACAGGCCGACCTGTTTTCCCATTAAACGTGGGGTGTGGCAATTAAAAAAACTGCGATCAAAAAATTGTTTCCATTTCCAGGAGAGATATCGATCTCGGGTTGTCCCTGCAATGATGATGATATCCGCTTCCAATAATCGATCGTTAAAAAAATCAATAAATCCGTCTTTCCCCGTATAGGAGCATGTATAATCGAACCCGCAGCCAAGACACCCTAAACAGCCGCCCTTTATATCGATATTGTAGAGGTTCTCGACTGTTACATTTCCGTCGTATAGGGTGGCCAGCGTATCTGTCATGTTCATTAGGCTCTTGTCCTCGGAGGTGGCATCGGTGAGAATAAGTACCCTCTTGCCGTCTGTAGAAAGAGGTCCGGGAGCCGGGGTGGAAGCTGATGCTGGTTTGTGTTGTGATTTTTTATCGGGACTTCCATTATCTGCGTGGTTGAAGCCGGTAGTATGTGCCGGAAGCGGTGGGTAGGCCCGGCGGGTAGGACGGCCCTGCTCTGCAGTGTCGAAGAGGTGTGCTGCAAATGTGACAAACCGCTTTCGTTCTTTTTCACTATGAAGGTCCTGCATGTGGGCAGAATAAAATCCGATATAATTCATCTTTAAATCATCACAGACAGCATGCATGTAATTGTGGGCGGTGTGGTCATAGAACTTAATTGAAGTCGTAATGACACCGCAGTACGTGCCCTCGAAGACCTTTTGTGCATTTCGTTCGTAAATGAGTTCGATAAACCGTTTGTACTGCGACGGTACATGGAGGATATAGAGCGGGAACGCCCAGAGCACCAAGTCTGCTTGTTTAACCGTATGTATATACTCCGCAAATAATTCGGTGTTCTGCTCCATCTGTTTTATTTTTTGTGAGACATTACAGTAGGTAAACGAATGCCTGGGGGACTGCTTTTCAAGGTACCGGACGTACTGCAGGGTCACGCTCATATCTCCTTTCGGAGATCCGTTTAATACCGTTATTTTCATTTTGACTCCTTGCCGGGATGGTGATGATCGTTTACAGGATGGACGGTCCCAGGGTGACCTGTCCCAGGATCTCCGGTTTCAATGCTTTCGGGCCTAGTGCCTCCATGTGTGTAAAAAGAGAGAAATACTCCCTTCAACTCCTCCCGAGTCAGTCCTTCAGCCGGTTCGAGAGTGCCGGAAATGAGGAGTGAACAGAACCCGTGGAGCATGATCCAGCCAATCATCGCGCCATACCGCGGATTTAAAGGATACTGCTCATCTTCAGCGAGAGAGCGGAGGGCATCTCGTGCCCGATAATAGGTATAGTAAAAAAGTCTATTTTCATTCTCACTTATTGTGTGTTCTCCGATCATCTCTTCAAAGAGAAGTTTATAAAGGTGAGGGTTGTCCTCCGCAAAACCGATATATTCTTCTCCTAATCGATGAAGGAATTGATGGGGAGTAATTGATCCCTCGATCGAATCGATACGGTGGTTGAGCTCCTCTGCTGCCCCTAAGCGAAGCTGGAAAACGAGGTCTTCCTTGTTTTCGAAATAGTTGTAGAGGGTCGTAGCAGTTACCCCTACCTGTTTTGCTAAATCCCGCATATTGAGAGTATGATGGCCCCTCTGTTTTACAACATTCCACGCTGCTGTGAAGATCTGTATCCTCAAGGTTGGATTTGCCGGTCTTGTCATAACAATGTTAATTTAACACTGTTAATTTAACATGTCAATAATTTTCCTGATAAAAAATGGAAAACAGAGTATGATCTCTTGTTAAAGATGTATTTGCTCCTTATACTTGGGTCTACTGAAAAAACAGAAATTTTTCCAGTAGACAATCTTAAAAAAGTACCATGAATAACCACGCAAAACTGAAGCTGATCAACTTTATCTCTATGGCCCAGCACGGGTTCTTACTCCTCGTCTTCGGCCCAATGGTCCCGGAGATGATGGAAACATTTAATATCGGCGAATCGATGACGGGGCTTTTGCTGAGTATGGGGGCCTTAGGATTTGCCGCCGGCCCGGTATTTGCCGGGATGCTGATAGATACGTCGGGGTTGAAACGGGTTTTCATCATTGGGTTTGGTGTAGAAATCCTGGTTTTTTTTGTATTCGGATTTGCACCTATTTTTATCGTGGCCGCACTTGCCAACCTTTTTCTCCATCTTGCCTCTTCTTTTGTAGAAACTTCGTGTAATGTTATGCCTTCCGTGGTAGAGAATGATCATGCAGGCAGTTACATGAGCTTTGTACATTTTTTCTTCAGTGTCGGTGCTTTTATATCTCCTTTCTTGGTAGGCTTGTTCATTAATGCTACAGGACTCTGGCAGCCTGTTTTTCTGATCTTAGCGATTCCTACTGTTGTGCTTCTTTTCTACACCCGGTTTCTCTCCTTTCCCAAGACTGTTCAGGAGGTCGAGGTGGCGACAGGCTCCCTGAAAACACTCTTTGAAACGCTTCGGGACAGGGCCGCCTTGTTTGGTGGATTGACCCTGCTGTTTTATGTGGGGGGTGAAGTGGGGCTGTCCACCTGGATTGCGTATTATTTGAAAACCAAGCTCGGATTCGACACTGTAACCGCGAGCAGTGCCGTGTCGATAATATGGATAGGGATTATGGTAGGGAGATTTTCCAACAGGTTTTTTGCCCGTAAATTTTCGAGCAGGTTTCTTGTTACCTCCACCGGGCTTTTTGCTATGGCGGCAGGATTTTTACTCTTGACTCTGGAGTCGGTATATGCCGTTTTCCCCTGTCTGTTTTTTATCGGGCTTTGCATGGCGGGGATATTCCCTAATGTCATGGCTGAGATAAACTCGCGAAAACCCGGACGGACAGGTACGGTTACCGGAGTAATGACCTTGGGGGCTGGTTTAGGGGCGATGATTTCCGGATGGCTTATGGGATTTATCTCCGAACATGTATCTGTTACCGTGGCTTTGACTGCGCCGGCTATTCTCATGGGTTTGCTCGTTGCCAGTTATTGGCTTGCTCTAAAAACACCGACCACCGCTCGCAACAAGGTTTGAGGCACTATATAGACAATTCCCACTCATCCTTTTGAGTGTATCTATCGATAATAAAGAAAATGATACATCCGGAAAGCAAAACCAAAGCATACTGGGACCTGTTTGTCCTTATCATTACCATTTTTGCAGCGATTATTGTCCCGCTCACCGTTGTTTTCAGCCAGTTTTTTGTACGGCTTTCAGTATTCGCCTCTTTTCTCATCTATGCCACTTTTATCACTGATATAATACTCCGCTTCTACACAGCATTTTCACGGCAGGGAAAGATTATAAGTGATAAAAAAGCGGTAGCGCAGCAGTATCTAACCCACTGGTTCTCTATTGATCTTATTGCCGCTCTTCCGATCGGGCTCATTTTGAGTATGTCTTCACTGCCGAATGATAGTATCGTGCAGCTTCTACGAATTCTCGTATTGTTAAAACTCTTTCGAATAGGTAATACACTCCAGAGGATTGGTGGAACCAATATCAATCCTGCTATTCTCCGGCTGTTTCTCCTCGTGTTCTGGATTCTCGTAGCAGCCCACATCATCGCCTGCGGGTGGATTCTTCTCTCGGGCATTGAACGAGGTATGACCCCCGTAACGAGATATATCCGGGCATTCTATTGGACCATTACGACACTGACCACGATCGGATACGGGGATATTACTCCAACGACCAACATCCAAACGTTGTATGTAATTTTTATAGAAATACTCGGTGCCGGCATGTACGGTTTGGTCATTGGTAATATCGCAAACCTTATTGCTAACATCGATATTGCGAAGACACAATTCAAAGAAAAGCTGGATAAGGTAAACACCTTTTTGAAATACCGCAATATCCCGCCGGATATGCAGAAAAAAATTAACGATTATTATAACTATCTCTGGGACAGCAGGCGGGGATACGATGAATCTTCTGTTTTGGATGATCTTCCGGTCTCTTTGAAGGAATCTGTAGCAATATATTTGAATAAAGAGATAATCGAAAAAGTGCCTATTTTCGAGGGAGCAAGTGATGAGCTTATCAAAGATATCATCATGAATATGACTCCTGTCGTGTTTACACCAGGTGATGATATTGTCCGTGCCGGTGAGGTCGGGTTCGATATGTACTTTATCAGTAAAGGGTCCGTTGATGTTCTTTCCGCTGACGGGCAAACGAAGTATGCAACACTATCAGATGGACAATTTTTTGGAGAGATCGCCCTGCTTCTCAGTACCCCCCGCACCGCGACAATTCGGGCCCGGGAGTACTGCGATCTCTACCGGCTCGATAAAGAGACGTTTGATCGAATACTTACCAGGTATCCCGGATTCAAAGAGACGATCGAAGAGCTTGCTGAGAAACGGAAAAAAGAGACCGAATCGGTGAGAAATAAAAAGAAATAACAAGCCCGGCCGATATACTACGCCGGGCTTTTTTTCTATTGATAGAGGCTTTGTTACTGATCGTAAGAGACCTTCATATCCAGATCTTCGACTTCACTTTGGGTAGGCAACACGTCCGAATCGTAGGCATCGGGTAGTTTATCGTCGTAATCTTTGCTATCGTCGACCGGGGATGAAGACCCTGCCGGATCCATCGCCTGTAAGTCTGCAATTGATGCTTCCGCATCCATAGTGTAATAGACTGCATTGGAGAAGTCGAGCGTTTCATTAGCGATTTTCATGAGGAAATAGTTGTCACTGCCTTTTGATTTTCCGTATCCGGTAATGTTGTGGTCATATGCGTAGCCGTCACGAATTACCTTGATTGCGAACTCATTGTCCTCAGTGTTTCCTTCTATAAAACCCCGAACGATCTCCCAGTCACCATCGACATCGTTGGCAAAAAACATCCCGATTGCGACTTCTTTAGTCCCTTCATCATACCACCCCTGAACAATCCACTTCTCTGTATCTCCTCTCTTTCCGGTATGAAGCATATAGACAACATCATTTTCGCCCACATAGCCGAACGTTTGGTTTTCGTTATCATTATTGCTGTATTCATAATAGGTGTTATAGGTGATAAGATCAGTCTCGTCGTTAAAACCCACATCGAGCGGAGCTTTAACGGGCTGCTGGGGAATATTAGAACCGCTTTGTGACAGCTCATTGAACCGTTCGTCGGCGGTTTTCAACACATCATAAACGTTGAAATATCCGTCCCAGTCACCGTCGACGAGTATACCGTACAATTCATAAATAGGATCACCCCAATCCCAGGCGGAAACGGCCTTGGAATGTATACCTTTATCCGATTTGAATGTCGGCAGCACATTCTTAGCAGCGTCATAAAACACATCTTCCAACCCTTCGAATTTCAGGGAGTTGTTACAGCCGGCCAGCAGTGCAACGACCAGAACCAACCCGATAATTGCGATTCGTTTCATAGAAATCCTCCTAATGGTAAGTATAGAACTAATCTTAGTATAACACATATTTGAGATCAATCAAGCAAATTAGAGAAAATAGTACTAAAAAAGTTATTTGGAATATTT
>CAZKZZ010000093.1:7418-14444 GCA_964557375.1 uncultured Spirochaetales bacterium
AATTGGAGGCTCGGTTGGACACTATTGCGGAGCTGCCCGCACGAAATACTGAAAATCTCCTTTCGATAATAGAAGATCTATATAAGATACAGGAATTGGACACGCTCCTCGAAGCTGTTCTCTCACGGGCACGGGAGTTTCTGAGGGCTGACGCCGGGACACTCTATTTAAAGTCTAAACAAAAACTTTTTTTTAGCTTTATTCAAAATGATACCCTCTTTACAGGTGACCGGGCGGAAGCACGGTACATCTATTCCAGCAGAAACCTGCCGTTAGACAACTCATCTCTGGCCGGATATGTTGCCAAGACAGGAGAGAGCATCCTTATCGATGATGTATATGATATACACAGCAGCGTGGATTATTCCTTTAATCCCGATTTCGACAGAAAAAGTGATTACCACACAAAATCAATGCTCATTGTTCCCTTGAAAACCCCATCGGGGTTTGTCGTTGGGGTGCTTCAATTGATCAATGCAAAAGACAGGTCGGGTAGAGTCGTACCGTTTTCCAGGAAAGACCAGTTATACCTAAACCAATTTGCCCAATACGCGGCGAGTGCGATCGAGAAGGCACGTCTCAGTAAAGAGATGGTGTTACGAATGGTAGATCTCACCTCTTTGCACGATCCATTCGAAACGAGCCAACATGCCAAGCGGGTCGGGGCTTATGCTGTCGAACTTTTCGATAAATGGGCTACGGCACGAAATGAATCTCCCTCAAAAATCGAGCAGATACGTGAATATTTAAAAACTGCAGCCATGCTCCACGATATCGGAAAAATTGCCATTAGTGATACGATACTCAAACGGGCTAGCACATTATCTTCTGAGCAGATTTTGGAAATGCAGAAACACACAGTGTATGGCAGTCGTTTATTCAAACATAAAGATTCACACTGGGATGTTATTTGCGCGCAGGTGGCCCTCAATCATCATGAACGATGGGACGGCAGCGGCTATCCCGGCAAGTATGAGGTAACGGCGCGGGGCGGAATCAAATTCGGGGTCGGCAAAAAAGGAACTGACATCCCCTGGAGCGCTCGTGTGGTCACTCTCGTGGATGTGTATGATGCGCTGCTATCGAGAAGGGCGTATAAGAAGGCGTGGCCTAAAAAACAAGTGCTCGACTACCTGAAGCAGAATATGGGGAAACAATTTGATCCTGGGATGGTCAAAGTATTTCTAAAGATGCAGAATGTAATCGATTCGATCCAGCGGAAATACTCGTATTAATATAGAGACGTAAATGATAACGATCTACTTTCCAATGACCTCATTTATGAATTAAATAGAGCAGTTTGCTTTTCGAGATTCATTTTAATGACCTGTTCAATGCACCCGATAAACTGCATTATACATGTACACCGCAGGGAATAATACACTGAAGTTCCGCGTTTTTCATCCTCGATTATTCCCGCGTTTTTTAATATAGAGAGATGTTTAGAAATAGTGGATGTGTCAGCGCCGACCATCTCTGTAAGTTCGCATACACAGTGAGGTTTTTTACTTAATTGTTCTACAATAAATATTCTGCTTGGATGCGCAAGTGATTTTAATATACGTGCCCGTTCCACGCTCAGGTTTTTTTCTTTCTCATTCATAGTATATGAATTTGGCAAATTTGCCAAAGAAAGTCAATCAGTTTTTGTTTCGAGTGTTGATATGGAAACACGTCGAGGAAATTTCCCGTTCGGCGGAGGCCCTTGCTTTTTTAGAATAGAAGGTCCTTTTACAAATGGACGCAGACGGCAAGTCCCATTTATAAGGCCGGTCCGTTACGGACACTGGATGAAACTCTGAGCCCAGAGACACCCCCCGCACGCTGGAGATCCGCTGCCGAAACAATCTTCCTCGTTCGATTCGGGATATTCGCAACTATTACAGACCATGCACGGGGAAAAATCGAATTCGAACAGCCGTTCCCGCGGTTGATACATCGACATGCTCTTGGTGTACAGGATTTCCTCTTTCATTTCTTCGGAGTAGGGGAGCACATTCGTTACCATGATTTCTTCCGCGCCCAACTGAAAAGCCAACCGGACTACATGTTGCAGATCTGAGGCATTGCGCTTCATAAGAACAAAAGCAATACCCAAACGGGGAGTTTGCCCCGGGTAATGATATTTCATTCGTCGAAGCCGTTTCAGGTTTTCGAGTATCCGCGGCAATTCATTACCGAGCCGTACATCAGCGTACGTTTCGGGGCTCGACCCGTCGAGAGAGACCCAGAGAAAATCAAGCCGGCCCTGTTTATCGACCGTAAAATAGTCTATGGTTCCGTTATAACGCATAAAGGCTCTATGCTGCCTTTTCCTTGTCAAACCAGTGCGTTGTCCTCTTGCAGATACCGACGAGCATCAACATGACCGGTACCTCGATAAGAACACCGACCACGGTGGCTAAAGCTGCACCGGAACCTAATCCGTAAAGCATTGTCGCGGTAGCAATCGCTACTTCGAAATGGTTTGATGCCCCGATCATAGCAGAGGGAGCGGCATATTCATAGGGAAGCTTGAGCACTTTCGCTCCGGCATATCCGAGCCAGAAAATCAAGTTGGTTTGAATAAAAAGTGGTACGGCAATCCATAAAATCGTTAGCGGTTTTCTCACTATTATATCGCCCTTAAAGGAGAATAACAGAATAAGGGTGATAAGCAACGCGATGATGGTAATAGGCGTTAAAACATGCAGGAACTTTTCTTTAAACCACTCGATTCCCCGGCTTCGAATAATCCATTTACGAGAAAAGTATCCTGCAACAAGGGGGAGGGCAACATAAATCGCAATTGAGAGTACCAGCGCCTGCCAGGGGACCGGGAGTTTTCCCACACCCAAGAGAAATCCCCCTAAAAGACCGTAGAGGACCAGCATGGTAAGGGAGTTGATCGCCACCATCACCAGGGTAAGGCCGTCGTTGCCCCGAGCGAGATATCCCCAGACTAAGACCATGGCAGTACACGGGGCGATCCCTAAGAGGATACAACCGGCAAGGTAACTGCGCCACAGAGGGACCTGCAGCATTTTGACCCCTTCCTGCATGACCACGATGCCGGAGCCGTATTCCGCCCCCACCGGCAAATCCATCCCCAAAGGCATTTTTACCAGGTCGACCGCCTCCGTCCCGATGAAAGTACGGAAAAGGACCCCTAAAAACAGCATGGCGATCCCGTACATGGTAAACGGTTTGACGGCCCAGTTGAGAAACAGTGTCCACCCAACCGGTTTCCCGCTTTTTCCGGCTTTTACCACTTCGGTAAAATCGATTTTCACCATAATCGGATACATCATCAAAAACAAACAGATCGCGATCGGAATTGAAATGACCGGTGCCTTATTGACGTAAATGGCGAACCCGTCGAGGGTCTCGGCGAAAGAGGGAGCGACCCTCCCCAGAAAAATACCTATCCCAATACAGATAATTACCCAGAGGGTTAGGTAGCGTTCGAAAAAACCCATGCTTTTCGCACTTCGATCATCAACCTGTGCCATATGTTTTTTTCCTCCTTACTGCTCCGGCCGTCGGGTCGGTCTGCCGGGCCTATAATAATTTCTTTTCCGACCAGTATACTCATTATTGCTTTTTTGGCAATACCGCCAATAATCTGATTGACAATTCATGTCACTATTTTGTGATATAGCCAACAAACAAAAAAAGATATCTTGACTAATTTTCTTTATTTGGCTATATTGCCAAATAGAAGATGAACATAACTATTCTTGTTAGGAGGAACCGATATGAAAATCCAAATATTAGGCTCAGGTTGTGCGAAATGTAAAGCACTCGAGAGCAACGCACAGGAAGCGGTTACTAAAACCGGTGTTGAAGCGGATATCGAGAAAATAACCGATATCGACAAAATCATGGAGATGGGGGTCATGGTCACCCCCGGACTGGCTATCGACGGTGAGGTGAAAAAAACCGGAAAAGTACTCAGTGCGAATGAGATTGCTGAAATCATCAAGGAGGGCCCTTGAGATGGCGGAGGGCAGGATGGAGACAGAAGACGGCATCGGGACCGGGCCGATAAAACGGTTCTGGGGTGAGAAGAAAAACCGTATACTCATCATACTGGCGGGTATTTTTCTCGTTGCATACTTCATGCCCTGGAGCTCTCCTCGTGTTCCCTTGGCAGTGCACGAATCGTTTCTCATGCTCGCCGAATACGCCCGAGAGCATGTGCTGCTCTGTCTGGTTCCGGCTTTTTTTATCGCCGGGGCCATTATGGTCTTTCTCAACCAGCAATCGGTTATCAAGTACTTAGGGCCGGACGCTCCGAAACCGGTAGCGTACAGTGTTGCCTCTGTTTCGGGGACGATTCTCGCGGTCTGTTCCTGTACGGTGCTTCCGATTTTCAAAGGTATCTATAAAAAAGGGGCCGGTATCGGTCCCGCGGTCAGTTTTCTCTATTCTGGGCCGGCGATCAATATTCTGGCGATCATTTTAACGGCGAAGGTCTTGGGCTTTCAACTCGGAGCGGCCCGGGCAATTGGAGCAATTGTGTTTGCTTTTATCATCGGTCTGCTCATGCATGTTATTTTTCGAAAAGAAGATGCCGAACGGGTCACAAATGCCGCTATGTTCCAAGGTGCCAGCGATGAAGAAGACCGGGGTTTGGGAAAAACCGTCATCTATATGGCGAGTATGATCGGCATTTTGGTTTTCCTAAACTGGGCACCCTCGAAGGGTACTGCTGCCGGCTGGGATGTCATCTATCGTTGGAAATATCTTATCACCGGAGTTTTCGGGGTGGTATTGATTTATTCGTTGGTGAAGTGGTTTAAAAAACATGAACTGAAAGAGTGGGTTGCGGCAACCCGGGACTTCGCCGTACAGATCCTTCCCCTCCTTTTCGGCGGGGTCTTGGTTGCCGGATTCCTGCTGGGCAGGCCCGGGCACATGGCCTTGATACCGGAACAGTGGATAGCGGCAGCGGTCGGCGGCAACTCGTTTCTCTCGAACTTTTTTGCAAGTATTGCCGGTGCACTTATGTATTTCGCCACCCTTACCGAAGTCCCTATCATGCAGGGGCTTATCGGGGCGGGCATGGGCAACGGGCCCTCGTTGGCGCTGCTTCTTGCAGGTCCTTCTATGTCCCTACCCTCGCTTCTTGTTATCTACGGAGAGCTCGGCCTTAAAAAGACGTCGGTGTACGCACTGATCGTCGTAGTTATGTCCACATTCGCCGGTATGGTGTATGGGGCTGTTGTATGAGCAGGAAAATAATCTTCTTCTAATTGCTTTGGGCGAAATTTTTTAGCAGTTCTTTGCATTTAGAAATAACAACATCCGGCTTAGACATGTGTATATAATGTGATGCATCTCCTACTTCAGTAAATTCTGATTGGTTAGAGAGCTCGCAGTATTCACAAATCAACTCTCTCCAGACATCGTCCACCAGTTGTGCGTCTGACTCCGCCAAGCTTCCGAACTCAACGATCTCATTTTTAATTACTTCTGTGTCATGATAAAGAATGGTAATTGGCCCTCTAAAAAACGATTTCATAGCATCCAATCCAATAAGATTATCGTCTTTGTGGGACTCATTATATTCCTCAATGATCGTCGAGTAGAAAGAACTCCTGCGAATCGACTGAAAGATGATTTCTTTTGCTTCATCCGAGACATTCGTGTAGTAATAGAACGGGGGCGACTTCAAAATTAAAGACTTAAGAAGCGTCATTATTCTCAATTGGGCCAAGACTTTCATTGATTTTATCTGCTTTATTTTATCAAACCCGCTCCTGCGGTAAACATCAGGTTTCAGTTTTTCTTGGGCGCTTTTATCTAACGGCGAAAGAGGATCCAGAAACAATATCCCTGCAACAAGTTGTTTCTTCTTCTTAAGAAAGGAGCGTACGTATAAACCGCCCTGAGAATGACCAATGAAAATAGTCGGCTTTGTCACCCCAATTTTAGCCATCAAGTCATCCATTTCATCGGCAACATTTGATGGGGTGCGTTTGCGGTTTTTAGGTTGAGAACTCCACCCGTATCCCAGCCGGTCATAGGTAATCACCGTTGTCTCTTGGCCTAAGATGTCTTGAATGCTCCACCACTCAGCTGATAATCCACCGAGTGATGGTTCAATCCAAATCGCCGGCTCTCCTTCTCCAACTTTTCGAACAAAAAATGTGCCGTATTGGGTCTGAACAAGTTTTCCGTAGTTTTCAGGAACATATCTTTTCATTTCTCTTCATTCTCCTTGTGCACCACAGTTGATGCGTTGCAAGAGCCGAACCTCATCTCTGTTGTCTGGTGAGGGTGAACTACCAAAAGGGAGTGGACCTGCAACGTCTCCTTGAGTCAAAAAAGACTGTCCGTTATTTTTTAACTATATCAATCTTTTCGACTGGAAGCCAATCATCCATATTTCCATAATTGCTCTTATCTATTGCAAAAGATTTTACTTCTTCAATTCCATTTAATTCAACTAAAACTATATATCTTTTTCCGGCCCATTTTGTAAACTGGTTTTTCGATAAATTTAGGTTATTTTGATGCTTCTTTACCAACGATACTGATTCCTCTGTGGACATTTTTTCTGAATTGAAAACACTCTCTACAACTCCCTTGGCTTTAACAATGCCTTCTGCGTTATTATTGATAAAGTATAAAATGTCGCCTTCATTAACTCTTCCATAAGGTAGTTTCCTTCCGGTTGCACCGCGAATAATCATGGTTTTACTTCCATCTAACAGTTTCTCAAGCTCATTTGCTTTTGCATCAAGATAAACGACATGATCCATTCTGTTTTCTCCTTTAATCGTTAATAGTTTAATGGTATAATACTGTAAAAATATTTTGCATTAAAGTCTTTTTGTTTTGAACAACATTTCAGGAGTACGTGACTTTTACCAAAGGACAAATGAGCTAAAAGCCAAATTAGTGGTGCGAACCGTGGGGAAAGAAGCAGCAGAGGTCTCTTTACAGTAATAGGTTATAAGACCATTACTTTATAAGGAGAGCATGTATGATCACGAAACCTCCCTTCTGCCCCGACCAAACCTGCCCCAATCACCTCCA
>CAZKZZ010000094.1:0-14436 GCA_964557375.1 uncultured Spirochaetales bacterium
TCCCGCCATCTCCACTATCTATCGAAAAGGCTGCGATTTGTTCGCGGCCTTTTTTATCTCATTATGTTATTCCCACTCAATGGTAGAGGGAGGTTTACTCGAGACGTCGTAGACCACCCTTCCAACGTCCGGTATCGAGTTGGTAATGAGAGAAGAGATCTCTACAAGATGATGCATTGGGAAGGGGTAGACGTCCGCAGTCATTCCGTCTGCTGAGTTTACAGCCCGTACTGCAACAACCCATCCGTATTTTCGCACATCACCGGCAACCCCGACGGAACGTACGGGAAGAAGGACGCAGAACGCCTGCCAGATTTCATTGTAGAGGTCCCGCTTTTTGAGTTCTTCGATCAAAATAAAATCCGCTTCTCTTAAGATATGACACTTCTCTTCGGTAACTTCTCCGAGGACCCTTACTGCGAGCCCTGGACCGGGAAAGGGGTGGCGGGCAACGATTTCATCTGAAATACCGAGCCGTTTACCCAAAGCTCTCACTTCATCCTTGTACAGGTGCTCTAACGGTTCGATAATGAGACCCAGTTCTCTTTTTTTCTCAACGAGGGGCGAACGAACGTTATGGTGGGTTTTTATAACATGCGCCTTGTTCCCCACTCCTTTTCCTGATTCGATTAAATCGGTGTACAAAGTCCCCTGGGCGAGAAACGAATCTTTGATTCCGAGCTTTTCTATTTCGTTCTGCTGAATGGTAATGAACAAATCCCCTATAATGCGCCGCTTCTGTTCAGGGTCATGGACACCGGCGAGAGACCCAATAAACTGTTTTGACGCGTCGACAACGGAAAGGTGCTTTGCGCCCAGTTTAGTAAGACTCTTCATTACCTCTTCAGTCTCCCCTTTCCGCATAAGTCCGGTATCGATATGAAGAAGGTGGACCTGATCGCGCTCTAAGGTTTCCAATAACAGACCGCCTACAACTGTAGAATCCACTCCGCCGGATATGAGAAGCAGTACATCCCTCTCTCCTACCTTCCGGCGTATTCTTTCACCCTCCTGTTCTATGTACGCCTCCATTGTCCATTCTTGTTTTGCGTTACATATGGTACAGGCAAAATTCGAGAGTATTGTCGTACCGTATTCGCAATGGGTGACTTCAGGATGAAATTGAATACCGTAGATTCTATTATGCGGTATTCTCGCTGCCGCGATATGGTGCTCGGAATGGGCGATGGGCTCAAAAGCACTGGGAAGATCTTCTATGCTGTCTCCGTGACTCATCCACGCGGTGAAAGAATGTGGAACATTTTCGAAGAGAGGGTTCGAAACCTCCCAGGATACGACAGCCCTTCCGTATTCCGTAGTGTCCTGGTTCGACACTCTCCCCGAAAATGCCGTAACCATCTGCTGAAAACCGTAACAGATGCCGAGAAGGGGCAGACCGCTTTCATAGAGAGCAGGATCCGGGACAAGTGCATCATTATCGTATACTGAAAAAGGAGACCCGGAAAGAACAATCCCTTTTACATCCGGAGAGACAACCTGAGTTACAGGTGTATCACCGGGAAGAATTTCGGAATATACACCAATTTCCCTTATTCTGCGGGCTATTAATTGAGTGGTTTGACTCCCATAGTCGAGAACAACAATTTTATCCATCTCAGAGCCGTTATCACTGCCACGGATCGATTTTTAGTATTGTCTGTTTTCGCTCATATCCGACCGATACAATATCTACCGGTGTTTCAGTATACTCTTCAATAAAAGAGATAAACGATTGCGCCGCCTCAGGAAGATCGTCGAACACCCTTGCCTCACTCAATGATGTTTTCCAACCCGGAAAAGATTGTAAGACCGGTTCCGCTTCTTCGAGTATTTTAATGGATGCTGGAAAGTCCCGGATTTCTTTTCCATCGTAGCGGTAAGCAGTACAGACACTTACCTCGTCGAAAGTATCGTACACATCGATGTGGGTAAGTGCGAGACTATCAATTGAACTTATTTTACAGGCGTAGCGAAGCGCGACGAGGTCCAAGTAACCACACCTTCGGGGTCTTCCTGTCGTTACTCCGTATTCACGGCCTAACTCTCGGATTGTATCACCGAGATTACCGTCACGTTCCTCGGTAAACTCACTCGGAAACGGCCCGTTGCCCACTCGAGTAGAGTACGCTTTGAACACGCCGATGATGCGGTCCAGCGCGCGCGGCCCGATTCCCCCGCCGATTGCAGCCCCTGAGGCGGTGGAGTTTCCTGAAGATACGAACGGATAGGTCCCGGTGTCCAAATCGAGCATAATACCCTGCGCTCCCTCGAACAGCATGTGCTCTTCATCTCTGCTCCGCGTAAATGAGGAGATATCGATGAGCATCGGTTCTAACCTGTCCCGATAATGGTCGAGAAATTTTTTGTCATCGTCTTTGATCTCGATCAGCCGGGACGGTTCGAACATATCGACCATCCTGATACCTTCACGGCTGCTTTTCTGTGCATAGGAAATCCCGATTCCTCTTCCGGTAGTACCGAGGGGATGCTTCCTCGCCTGGTCACGCTTTTTATCGATTTCCCGGTATCCGGGCAGTACGACATGGGCCCGGTCAGAGATAAATACTCGCTCGTTCCAGTCCACATCCAAATCACTCAATGTTTCCAGTTCCCCGAAGAGAGCCTCCGGGTCTATAACCATGGCTGTTCCGAGTATGACTGTTTTGTCCGGATAAATAATACCCGAGGGTATGAGGTGAAGTTTATACGTCTTGCCTTCGTGGACAATCGTATGTCCGGCGTTCGCACCGCCGGAGAATCGAATGATAAGTGAAGCTTCCTTTGCAAGAAAATCAACGATTTTCCCCTTCCCTTCATCACCCCACTGGGCCCCAACAACGACGAGTTTCATATTTCCCCCTTTCTATTTACGTGAGTAATTTGGTGCTTCCTGCGTAATTGCTACATCATGGACATGGCTTTCTGCCAAGCCGGCGGAGGAAATCTTAACAAACTTCTTATAATTGCGCAATTGTTCGATGCTGCTGCAGCCGCAATATACCATTCCTTTTTTCAAACCGGTAACGAGCTGATGCAGAAAGGGACGCAGCTCTCCGCGATAGGGCACCATACCCTCAATCCCTTCCGGTACAGGGTCTGTATCCCCGGAAAGCTGGTATCTTTCTCCGCCTCCCTGCTTGATTGCACCAATAGAGCCCATTCCGCGGTACTCTTTGAACATTCTTCCTTCATAGAGGATTTCTTTTCCGGGTGCTTCCTTCAGTCCGGCAAAGAGGTTCCCGATCATAACTGTGTTTGCTCCGGCAGCAATTGCTTTGGTGAGGTCTCCGGAATATTTAACACCGCCGTCCGCGATCACCGGAATGTTGCTTTTGCCGGCTTCTTCAGCGCACTGAATAACCGCGGAAAATTGAGCAACACCGATTCCGGCTACGACCCTAGTGGTGCAGATGGACCCGGGGCCGACCCCGACTTTGATAGCATCTGCTCCCGCCTCGATGATATGCCGGGCCCCCTCCCGGGAAGCGACATTGCCGGCAATTATTGGGAGTGAATACTCTTTTTTTATTGTTTTCAAAGCTTCGATTACAGAGGCAGAATCGCCGTGAGCGGTATCGATTACAATAAAATCCACCTTGTTCCGGATGAGAAGAGGTATCCTGGTGTGATAATCGACCGGACTTACCGCCGCCCCCACAAGTAATCTTCCCTTCGCATCAACTGCGGCATAAGGAAACTGCTGATGTTTTTCCATGTCCTTTACCGTTATAAGTCCGGTAAGCTTGTTTTTATCATCTACTACCGGGAGCTTTTCAATTTTATGTTTATCGAACTTCTCCTGAGCGCTCTCGATAGAAGGATTTCCCCTCTCTACGATGGGGTCAGGCGTCATTACATCTTTTACTTGAAGCGTTTCATCCCTGCAAAAACGCATGTCCCTTCCGGTAATAATGCCGCAAAGGCTGTTGTTTTCGTCGATTACCGGTAATCCTGAGATTTTGTACTTTTCAGTAAGAGAACGGACGTCAGATATTGTCTGATTGCTGCGTACGGTGACCGGATTATCGATTATCCAGTTAAGGTACCGTTTTACGTTTCCGACCTGGTCCGCCTGCATCTCCGGAGTAAGGTTCCGGTGGATAACTCCTGCCCCTCCTTCCAGCGCTACGGCAATGGCCATTTTTTCTTCGGTAACAGTGTCCATGGCAGCAGAAAGGATTGGGATATTGAGTGTCAAATCTCCAGCCAATCGTGTAGTGCTGGTTATATCATTAGGCATAACATCTGAATAAGAGGGTACAAGTAAAATGTCATCATAACTCAAAGTTTCTTCGATACTCGGATCACTACTCATTTCAACACCTCTTGTATAGAGTTGTGTACTTTTCGGTATTTAGCGGCGATCTGTTTTGCCCGTTCGGCAGCTTTTCCGCAGTAGTATTCCGGCTTACTGAAAAACTCCTCTGCGGGTATGTTAACAGTTATTTTCAATTGGTTTTCGATTTTTTCCCAGTACTCAGAATATTTCTGAAGCTGCTCTACCAGCCGTACTCCCTGCTCTTCGCACTCGAGGGTGATTTTCCTTACAATCTCATGCGCTTCCGGTACTCCTGAGACTGCGAGGAGGACGTAGGCGGCTTCAGAGAGGGGCATATCCCCATTGAGAGATAGATTATAGGCCAATTTTTCATGATCAACAGTCAGGTTGGAAAGCACCTTCCGCAATCGAGCTGCCGCTGCTGTAAATCCGGAGAGGTAGTCCGCAATGAACCGGGAAGAGGCGGAATTGGTCAGATCGCGCTGATGCTCGGATATCTGGTCCATAAAGAATGACATTACTCTCGGGAAAAAAGCCTTCCAGAGACTCTTTACGTGCTCGCTGTTCCAGGGATTCCGTTTATGGGGCATTGTAGAGGAGCCGACCTGCTGCTTGCCGAACGCTTCTTTGACCTCAGCAATTTCCGATCTCTGAAGGTTTCGCAGATCATCAGCGAGATTCGCGATAATCCCGAAAGCAACATTAATTTCTAAGAGCAGCCTCAGGGTGTATTCAGGTTCTATGAGCTGATTGGAATATTCTGACGGTTTGAGATTCAAAAAGGTACAGAACTCTTTTTCGAAAGCAACAGGATCATCGACCATCAAACTGGTAGCATTGTACGCTCCGACCGCACCTGAGAGCTGTCCACGTACGTCCTGAGAGCGTCTCTCGATTTCGAGAATCGATTTCCCGAGCCTGGCAACATATTCGCTGAACGCAAATCCGACGGTTATCGGTACAGCCAGCTGACCGTGGGTCCTTCCCGCCTGCGGTGTTTCGGCGTTTTCTTCAGCAAGAGTAATCAAGCGGTCCAATACTTCGAGGAGGAGCGGCAAAATAACTCTGCGTACGGCATCGCGGATGCGCAGCGAAAGCGAAGTATCGAGAATGTCCACAGAAGTAGCACCGAGATGAACGTACGGCTGTAGTTCGGATGGTACTTTTTTTGTTATCACATTGACCAAAGCGCGGATGTTATGCTGCGTTTTCTCTTCTTCTCTGTAAACTTCGTCACAGTCGATTTCTTCCACGATTTTATCAACGGCTTCCATTTTCTCCTTATCATTTTCAAGGAAAAAAGTTATGTGGGTCTTCAGCAACGCGGCCTCTACCAGCGCGCAGTAGCGAATATTTGCAGATTCACTCAAATAGCGTGATAATTCACTGAATTCCTTCCGATTTGAGATATAATATCTGTGGTCGAGCGGGGAAAGATTTTCGTAAATAGTTCGATTTTCCATATCGTATCTTGCCAGAAGTAGGGAGATTTGTCAAAGTACAGTTACAGTGATGAATGCATCAGCTTATCAAGAAATGTTTCGAGACGCTCTTTCCGCCGGAAAGAGAAGGGACTATCACCGCTCAGTACAGCTTCTAAAATCGATCATTGCAGAAACAGATTCAATTCCAAAGGCACTTCTCTATTTGGGGAGAAGTTACCACGCATTGGAAGAGCACGAACGGGCCATTCGAACGTTCCGTCAGTTTATTGCAGTTGCACCTGAAGAGAGTGCGGGTTTCTTTTTTTTAGGCAGAACCTACCTTTCGATGGAGATGCCGGAGTATGCAATCGTTTATCTCAAAGAGGCGATGAAAAGAAATCGAGATGAACCGTATATCTACGGATTACTCGGTTTGGCATATTTGAAATTAAAGCGGTCCGCCATCGCCCTAAAAATGCTCGAAGAAGCGGTCGAGCGTGCTCCCGAGCAGAAGAACCTCTATAACGGATATCTCAATGCATTGACTATTCAAGCGATAAAGCTGTTTCAACAGGGCGACTTGGATATGTCCGGTCAAATGTTCCGGTTTTTGGTAAAGAATGGTGAAAAAGGTATTCTCCCGCATGTGTATTTGGCCCTTATCGAGCGCACTCTCGGGAATGGTGAAGAAGCGCTTTATCACTACGACAGGGCGTTGGAGTACTCTCCTCACGATAATCTGCTCCGGTTGAGTAGAGTTACCCTCCTCTTCTCGACGGGGAAAAGCGGTCTGGCGGCCAATGAAATGGAGAAATTAAAAACAGTTTTTCCCGGGTTGGAAGAAATCCCCCACGATGAACTGACTATGAACAAATTCATGGCAATCCAGTTTCTTCAGGAAGATAATTTGGGAAAGGCACTTTTTCATGCAAAACAGGTACTCAAAGCCCAAAATGATCCGGAAATGCATATGGTCATGGGAGAGGTAATGCGGAGCCGGGGTGAATACACCAAGGCTTTTAACCACTTCCAAAGGGTCCTCGAGGCAAAAAAATCCAGTTTTGAGGCGTATTATGGGATTATTCTCACGTTGTGGGACCAGGGTGAATACCGTCAAATCTTAAAAATGCTCAATAGGCTCGACAGAATAGACCCGAACAATAATTTTACCTCGTATTATAGAATTATCTGCGAGAGCAAATTGGGTGAGACACCGGATACCTTTATCGATGATATCGTTGCAGAGATACGCAAAAGCGGTCCGGATGTCATTCTCATGAACACCTTGGGAATGGAATATATTAGGTCCGGATACGCGGACCTGGCCGAAAAGTGGTTTCTCAAATCGCTTACTCTCAATCCTCGAGACAGTGGAGCAGTCACCGGACTTCTGCACTGTTATGAGATAACCGGAGATGTAAAGAGCTTAAGAAAAACCTACGGTTCGTATCTTTCCATGTTTCCTGATGATGTTGAGAAGCGCAGGGATTTTATCAAGTTTTTAGTCGATAGAAAGGAGTACAAGGCGGCAATCGATCAAATTCTGAAGTATCTGCCGCATAGAAAAAATGATAAAAACGCGCAGAAACTTCTCGCTTTTTGCTACCGCAGCAGTGGAGCATATCGCGATGCAGCAATCATTTACCGTGATTTACTGAAAAGCGAGCCCGATAACAAGGAACATGTCGTGGCCCTGGTTTTTTGTCTGGAGCGGTCGGGTAAAATCGAGAGAGCAATTAATTTTCTCCAGAAAGCAATCGAGTTCTTCAAGCCGAATAAGCTATTTCTACTTGTATTGGGTAATTTGTATCTCAAAGAAGAAGATAGTGAACGTTCGCTTCAAATGTTTAGAAAAGTACTCGAGATGGATGAAAAAGAGTGGAGAGCGTATCAGTATATCGGAAATATTTACAAACAGAGAGGGATGACGGACATGGCGGAGAAGTTTTATTCGCACGCGGAGCGGTATCGATCGCCATCACGAACCTCATAAGAAAAATATCTTGATTTTATGCTGTTTTCTCTTTACTATTCGTGTAGGAGGAGTACTTTATGGCAGAGAAAGCTCTTGACCTATTTCAAGCGTACAACGAAGGAAAACTTCCGAAAGAAGGCGGATATATCGTTTCATCCTTCTTTGACGAGAACTCGGTATATTCAATCTATGAAGTTGTGGCCTACAGCGGAGTAAAAAGTATCTATCTTACGGGTGAAGGACTTACCTTTCAGACGGACGGGAACAAACTCTTCGCACTCGTTGAACCCGCCTCCTATCCAAAAAAATATGTGGAACCGGTAAGCAGAACCCAGGGAGAATCGATTCCACACCGTTTTAAAGAGCTCGAGATTTATACGGCAAAAAACCAGACAAAAGTCATGATCAGCAAGCAGCCGATTATTACCTACTCTTCGTTTACAATTTTAAAACCGAGCGGAATTAACTTTTCTCTCGTCTTTTACAACGTAGAGGATGTATATACTACAATCGAGTATTTCTTTGCCCAAACGTTCAACCGGGAAGCCGGTCTGCCTCAGATCGATGCGAAGAAAGCTGCCAAACTGGTGATCGAAGGCATTCAGAAGTTCAGCATTTGGTAAATTACTGCAGTTACCCGGTCTGTTCCTCGGTTTCCAGTTCCATTTGAGCGACAGCCAGATTGGCAATCGGTACACTGTAGGTTGAACAGGATACATAATCTAAACCTGCCCATTTACAGAACTTAATATTTTCAGGAATTGCACCGTGCTCGCCGCAGAGACCTTTCTTAAGGTCCGGTCTGGTCATTACCCCTCTTCGGACTGCAGTAGCAATGAGCTCCTTCACATGAGAATCGAGGATTTGGAAGGGGTTGCCGTCCAAAACATCGAACTGAGTGTAGTCAGGCATAAATGAATTGAAATCATCTCGGGAAAGACCGATGGTCGTCTGGGTGAGGTCATTGGTACCGAATGAAAAGAACTCTGCAAATTTCGCTATTTCTCCCGCTCCTAGGGCTGCAACGGGCAGCTCGATCATGGTCCCGATCTTAAAATCGACATTTTTTGCTTTGCTTTTCTCCCTTACCTCTTTTTCAACGGCCAAGATGCCTCTGTAATGTTTCCCTTCGATTTTTTTACCGTAGATGATCAGTTTGAGTTCGTTATCATTCATGATGAGGGGAATCATTATCTCAGCTTTTGCATCGATACCCTCTTTTTTAAGCGTGTACAGTGCTTCAAAGATCGCCTGTACCTGCATCTCATAGATTTCAGGGTATGATACAGCTATTCTGCATCCCCTGTGTCCAAGCATGGGATTTATCTCGGATAAAGATTCGATCACGGCATTGATGTCAGATTTGGTCACTTTCGCGTATGCTTTCTGTTTTTTGAGATACGATATAAACCCTTTCAGCTCTTCTTCGTTATGAGGGAGAAACTCATGAAGCGGGGCGTCTAACAGCCTGATCGTTACTTCTTTCCCCTCCATGATTTTGAGGAGCTTATAGAAATCATTTTTTTGCATGTTCTTGAGTTTTGTGAGCACCTTGTTGCGCTTTTCGACGGTATCGGAGATGATCATCTCTCGAAAGACGTTTATTCTCTTTTCATCGAAAAACATGTGTTCGGTCCGGCAGAGACCGATTCCCTCGGCCCCGAACTTAAGAGCTAGAGAAGCATCACGGGGAGTGTCTGCGTTGACCCGCACGTGAAAGTCTTTTACGTATTTTTTTACGATTGATCCAAACTCGAGGAGTCCGGACTTCTCCGGATCAGGTTCAATAAGGCTTGCTTTTCCTAAAAAGATCTGCGGATCACCGTATTGCGGTACATTGAGGGTTATCATGTCCCCTTCTTTTATGGTCACACCGCCGACTTCCGCTTTTTTTCCTCTAATTTTCATATCCGTCTTTACCAGTGAAACTTTTCCGTACTGCCGGGCGACTACTGACGCGTGTGCGGAATACCCGCCCTCACTCGAGAGTACTCCCGTGGCAACTTCGATCGCTTTGACATCTTCCGCGTATGTAGCGGGCATGCAGAGAATAAACTTGAGCTCCTCGCCGTGGAGCAGAGCGGTTTTTCGGGCTTCGAGCAGATCATCAGTAGAAAAATAAATTTTACCGACTGCTGCACCTGGTGCTCCGGCAATACCACCTTCAATCGTTTTAAAAGATTTCACCGAACCGAGATCGACGACCGGATGGAGAATTTCGTGCAGCTGCGACGGTTTTATTGCGTTTATAAGGTAGGTGTCATCAATGATCTTGCGCTCATGAAGGTCAAGCAGGGTCTGAATATCGGACTGGGTAGACTTTGTCATAATCGGCCTTTGATCGATGAGCCAAACCTTACCATTTTCAATAGTAAATCGGATTTGACGAATTTCCCTAAAATGATCTTCGACCGTTTTGGCAATTTTTTCCAATTCGGTATGGAACTTCTTGTTTATTTTGTTAATATCGTTTCCTTCCAGCCCGTAGGTATCGAATTCGTTTTCAAAATAGGACCCCTGCAGTTTCTTTTCACCTGTAACAATGTCCCTGGTGTAGAAGAAGCCACTCGCCGAATCTTTACCGAAATTTCCGTAGACCATCGGCTGTACGAGAATAGCAGCATCATCGTCGACCATATCATCTAATAAGAGCAGTCTGCTGATCCTCTTTAAAGAGATATTGAGCTGCGTATACGCATCAGTAAAAAAGTCGTCGGGCAAATATGTTTTGTAGTTATCAATCGCTTTCCGTCTAGCCGATGCCGACTGTTCTTTATCAAGTTCTTTATTGAGTTTTTCGAGGTCTTTTTTCAGTTTTTCGGCGTCTTTTTCCCGCTTTTCAAAATCAGCTATACGCTGTTCTACGTCGAGCATTCCTTTTAGGAGAAACTCGACCTCGTGGAGCCCGAAATTCTCGCCGACAAAGGTGTTGAATCCGTCGATGGTACTGTCCGTTAAGCCGAAATTGTGCAGTGTGGGGTAATTTGCGATTGCTAAATTGGGACTTATAACTAATTTTATAAGCATGGGGTTTTCAGTGTCCCCAAATGTTTTTCCGGTTTGAGTGGCCAATTTCTTAAAATAGGGTTTTAAGTGTGCGGCTATGTCATCCTCGATATGTGATGCAACATCAGAATCAATAATGAAACCGGGGAGTATCGGGAGGTTAAGCATTGAAAAATCATTTGCCTGTTTTCCTCGTAATCCTATTTTTTCAAATGCTTCCTCATTCTTTATATGTTCACTTTTACTGAAATAGTGAATATTATTTTTCATTATTATCCCTCACATACGTATATATATTGTACTTTACTAATCATGAGTCCCCTGAAAAAACTACAGTTTTTTCAGGGGGCAACCATAACCTTTAGTGGAGTTTTGGCTAAGTAATTACTGTATAGACAATTATATTTTTGCAAACAGCCAAAACTCCTAAACTTTCCTGAAAAAATACCTTTTTTCAGGAAAGTCAATCATCATATCTAAAACAGGTTAAGAATTTGATTTACAGGGACTCGCAAAAATGCTTCGAATTGCGGGCTTGCTCCCTGTCGCAGGTAACGCTGCAATTTTGCAAGGTCCTTGATCTCATCACCCGCTACGGCAATTAGAATTGAACTGCCGTGTTTTACCTTTCCCCATTTGAAAAGAGTATTGATATCGTTTATTCGTTCGCCTTCGTAGAAGATTATTACCTCGTTATTGGGGTACTTGGTGGTATAACTGTCGATGATTTTTTTCCACGCTTCCACGTTCCCATTATGAAACAGTTCGTTAGTGACGGGAATCGAATACATGGGCGTTATACGCCGTTTACCGCTCGGTTGAGGACGTGCCTGCGGGGCCGGTTGTCTCTGTTCTTCAGCCGGTTCTTCTCGTTCGGCCGGTCTGGCAGCTGCTCCGGTTGTACGCTTTGTTTTAGTACTTGTTGTTTTTTTCTTTGTTTTTGGTTTTTCCGCTTCCACCGGTTCCTTCTTTTTCCTCGGCTTATAGGTAAAAGATCCCTTGAGCAGTGCGGCCGGAGTTTTTAATTTTTTATCATTCAGGAGACCTATTATTTTATCTATCGCGGTTTTGGCTGTTTTGGCATCGATTTCTTTATTAAAACCGCCGACATAGATGACAATGAGTTCATCCCGTTTGAGCTGGTCGAGTGAGTCCCAGTGATCCGGATTTTTTGGATTGATCACGGTTATGCCGAGTTCAGGATGGTTATAGGAGAGAACGATATCAACCGCTTTCCACTTTGGTACTTCTTCTTTGATTTTACTGAAGTCGGTCATAGTGGTTTCGAGGTTATGTGACTGATAGTAGTAGTTGTATTTGTCGACGAGCAGGGCGTACAGAGTCGCGTTCACCTGGCGCAGCTCCATATCGCCGTCAGTTACGAGATCATTAATCAGGTCTGCCAGATTTTCCTTATTTTCAAATTCACCAAGTAATCCGGAAACAGATTTAAAATGTTCCAATGAGCGATTAAAACCTGTTTTTGTACTGAATCCTTCGAATTCGTACGTGGTCTTTAACATAGCGTTGTTCCTCTCAATTGTGCTTCTTGTAAAAAACGGTTATTTTTGCAATAGCTTCAATTAAAAAAAGCTACCCTCTAAAAGAGAGTAGCTTTTTATTTTTCTTCTTATAGTGACTTTAGATCAGAATCGCTGGATTTCTTTTTTGGTCGTCCACGGCCTTTTTTCTTCTTAGGGGCCTGATCGACTACACCTTTGCTTCCGCGTTTCGATTTTGATACAGTTTTCTTCCCTTCTCCAGCTTCGGTGCTCTCAGTCGAGCTTTCCTCTCCCGGAGCGTTGAGCATATCAAGATAGCTCTGTCCTGCTGCCGCGGATTCTTCTTCATCCAAGTCGGTAGAAAAACTCATGCTGATGTCTTCTCTGACTGTCGACCGCCGTCGTGAGAATGAGGCGAATGCTGCATCCTGGAAGCCCTTGGAAACACCATGGAGGAATTCATTTAGGACATTGGCCATACCGTCGAGTGTGGCTTTTTTCCGTTTGATGGAAGTTATGTCCACATCGAGAAGCAGACCCGGCTGGATGTGATAGGGGTTGATGAGATAATCGAATTTGTAGAACTCTTTTTCCAGAAAATCGAGCCGGTCTTCCATTACCCGCCTCTGTATCGGATATCGGAAACCGTACATCTTTTTCATCTTTTCTTTCATGAGTGTGATTTTGCGCTTGAGCTCATTCTTTTCGAAAAGATACGTCCGGTTCATCTGCTCTACTTGGGTTTCGGCAGGTTTAATAAATGAGATTTCGTTCCAGCTCTTGTCTATATCTTCGTAGAGAGGATCGCCGGTTTTCGCTTTAATCTTTTTCCGGATTTTATTTCGGTATTTCTTGGAAAGATCGCTGAAATCCACTACACCTTTCATAAACTTGCTGTCTTCATAGACCATTTCGAGTACGTCCCAGAGGTGTGCGACTTCATTTTCAAAAGACTGAGATTGAACATCATACGCTTTCCGCTCTTCGATAAGCTGCGCATTATCGTAGTATTTCATCCTGATTGCATATCGTTCATCGGGAAGATGATCGTAGTCAGTATCTTCATACTCTCGGAGAATCAGTTCACGTGCGTTTTTGAGGTTTTCAATGTACTGGTACCCCATTTTTGAGGTATCGAGAATGGAGGTTATTGAGTTGATTGCCGTGTTGTACCCTCTTGTTCGGATATTCTCGATATCAATAATCTTCTTGAGATTTTCTCTGATGTTGACGGGATCGAACTCATCAGGATCGATTTCCGCACGCAGTCCTTCGAGCCGTTCCATCAAATGTTTAGCGAGATATTTGTATCGATTGGACTTTGGATTGTCTTTATCATCACCGGTGTGGTTTTCGACACGCTTCATCTTTTCAAAGATTATCTCGCTGCCTGCGAGCTCTTCTTTGCCTTCGTCGATTCGCTGGTCTTTGAGCTGTTCGATCTCCTGATCGAGGGCATCCATGATGTGGGTCGAAATCAGGTCTTTAATGAGGAACTCAACAGTTACCTGATAGTGGAATATCGGACTAATCAACTCGGAATCGAGAATATTAACGGACAATTTAACGTCAGTGACCGTTTTAGGTCGGTTGATGTTGTCTTTAAAAGCACATTTGACGATCGAGTAAGCGTTTTCACCCCTGATGAATGCTCCAACATCTGTTTTTTGACGCAGCAGGGAGTTTGTATGGTTTTCGAGGTCGTTTACACCACGTTGAATATGCCCCTGCAGATGTCCGTACATATTGACGATCGATTTCTCGATCTCACCCGTGTTGAACTTGTCCATACCGCCTACCTGGTCGAGCAGTTCGGCTATCTCTTTGGGGGTGTAGCGGGTCAGTATTTTCATCTCCTCTCGGTCGATGAAATTACGCACTTTTTTAACCATTTCGTCCTCAGTCGATGTTATGTATCTATTGAACATATTCTGATAGTTTTGGTTGAAATAGTTATACAGCTTTTCCTTTAATCCCCCCATTACATCCAATCGCTCCAAAGTCTCTTTTGGCAGCTTGGAGGTAAGATGGTTCATTACTTTATCGACTTCTTCTTCTAACAGTCTGTCAACTTCTGCCTGTTGATCTCTGCTTTCCTGAGCTAGAGAGTTCCTTGAACCAACAGCACTTCGTTTCTCAGGATGAAATACCATTGGGCTTTTCGGTAGATCTATACTTCCCATTATACTCTCCTTAATATGTATTCATTTATAGCTTAACAAAAGCAATAGGCAAATGTAAAGCACGTTT